>DAONII010000379.1:0-1642 GCA_035405085.1 bacterium
CATCGCCACCTCGGTGCCGGGGACGATGGAGTCCAGGTAGCGCTCCGGCACGTCGAGCTTGACGCGCATCGGCCCGGGCCTCACCACGACGGCGACGGGGCTCGCGTTGAACACCGTGCGGTCGTATACGTACGAGCCGACGTCGACGTTTATCGCTCCCACGAAACCGTCGATGGGTGAATCCAGAACAGCGGCTTGAAGCTGTACCCGACCTCGTCGCGGTCTATCGTCAGAATCGCCTCGCCCTTCTTAACCGGGTCCCCTTCCTTCAGGAGCTTTTTCGAGACGCGGCCGTGGGCGCGGGAAAACACTTCGGCGTAGTCCTTCGCCACTATGTTTCCGGTGAACATCACCTCGCGCGCGATGGAGCCCCTGGAAACCTCAGCGGCGTCCACCACCCGAGGGGTCGCCTCCTTCTTTTTGCCCCCGCTGCAGCCCGCCGCGAACAGGACCGCCAGCGCGACGACCAGCGCGGACCCGGCCGCCCGCCTTGCACCCGTTCTCATTTCCACAGTTGCCCTCCCGCCGCCTTCTCAAGCGCCGCCTCGGCCGTGAGGCAGTCGAGCGTCGCCTGGAGGTGGAGCTGTTCAGCTTTCGCCTGCTGGGTTATCGCGTCGTTGAGCTCTATCTGGCTCAGAAGCCCCGCCTCGAAGCGCTCCCCCGCTATCTCGGCGGCGCGTCGCGCGGTGGCATAGGAGGTCCCCTGCGTCGCCAGCGCCTGCCTCGCGCGCAGAAGCGTCTCGCGCGCGTCGAGGACCTCCTTCGCGACGCTGTCCTCCATCTGCGCGGTATGGTAGTGCTGCTGCATCAGCTTCGCCTTCGCCTGCCTCACCCTCGACGCGGTCTTCAGCCCGTCGAATATGGGCCATGAGAGCCCCACGCCGGACTGAAAAGAATAAGTCCTCTCGTTCGGCGTTACGCTCCAATCTCCGGAATATCCCTGCCACTGCAGGGAGGTGGTGAACGCGAGCTTAGGCCAGTAGCCGGCCTTCTCGACGCCGACGTTCTGCACGAGCGACTGTTCGCGCAATTTTTCCGCGGCGAGGTCCGGCCGGTTGTTTCTGGCCATCGAAGCCAGCGCCTCCGCGCCGGGCGCTTTTCTGGCGGTGTAGGAAAACCTGTCCGAAGGCACGAAGGCATCCTCCGGCGGAATGGCCAGGAGTATCTTCAGGCTGTTGAGCAAAAGCCCCTTCACCCTCTTCGCATCGATGAGCTCGGGCTCGATGTTCGCCACCTCAACCCGCTGGCGCATCAAGGCGTAGTCGCTGTCCACTCCCCTGTCGTATCTCGTCTTTATCGAGGAGAGGTGACCCTTGAGAGTCCCCAGCTGGCGCTCGAGAACACCTATCACCTTGTCCATGTACAGGGACTGGTAATAGGCCTGCTTCACCTGAAAGCGGACCATCTCCTCCGCGTCGCGGATGGTCTCAACCCCGCGCAGCTCCTCGGTCCGCGCAGCCCTGACCGCCTTGATGACCCTGCCTCCGTCCCAGATCAGCTGCGAGACCTCGGCCCCTGCCTGAAAATAGTTGTTGGAACCTATCTCGACCTTCTGTCCGTTGATTATCATCTCAGGGCGGCGCCATGTCCGCGTGTAGGTGCCGCTGGCGGTAAGCTGCGGGAGCCCCATCGAGCGGGCCTC
>DAONII010000380.1:0-1640 GCA_035405085.1 bacterium
TGCATCGCGCGCTTCATGAGTGCATTCCAGCGCTCATTCGGTTTTTCGTTGTAGATTTCCAGCGCACGACCGACGACCGCCACGAGATCGGGCGCCGTGATGCCTGCGAACTTGAAGCCGGTTCCTTTTTTCCCGTCAAAATCCACGATTGAATCGTCCAGCCCACCCGTCGCGCGAACTATCGGAATCGTCCCGTACTTGAGAGATATCATCTGGTTGAGCCCGCACGGTTCATAGCGCGACGGCATCAGAAAGAAATCGGAACCGGCCTCTATCCTGTGCGCCGACTCGTTGTTGTAGGCGAGCTCGAGACCGACCGCCTCGGGATGGTCCTTGGCCGACTGCGAGAGCATCTCCTCGTATTTCTTTTCGCCGGTGCCGAGTATTGCGAACTGGACGCCCATTTCCACCAGCGCGGGCATCGCTTCGGAAACTATGTCGAAGCCCTTCTGGACCGTAAGCCTTCCGACGATGCCTATTAGCGGCGAATTTGGACGCACGGCGATGCCGAAGCGCTTTTGCAGGTCGGCCTTGCATTCGGCTTTACCCCCGGCTTGGGATGCGGAGAACTTCCGCGCGATGAAACCATCCGTCTCCGGGTTCCATTCCCCGTAATCTATTCCGTTTAGTATCCCGAAGAGCTCTTTCTTCCTGTAGGATAGGGCGTCGTGGAGGCCGCAGCCGAACTCCTCGGTGAGTATCTCGCTTGCATATTTGCTGCTCACGGTGTTTATCGCGTCGGCATACACTATTCCGGCCTTCAGGAAGTTCAGCTTTCCCCAGAATTCGAGTTTGTCGAACGTGAAATATTCCCACCCGAGGTTCAAAAGCCTCATGTCGTCGGGTGGGAAGAGGCCCTGGTAGCCCAGATTGTGGATGGTCAGAAGCGTCTTTGTTTGTACGAAGTCACCGCTATCCTTGTAGTGGGTCTTCAGGAAGAGGGGGATCAGGGCCGCCTGCCAGTCGTGTACGTGAACAATGTCGGGCCTGATCTTCATGGCGATCATAGCCTCTATGGCGGCGCGCGAGAAGAACGTGAAGCGCTCGGCGTTGTCTGGATAATCGCCGTCCTTGGTCTGGTAGAGTTCGTTGCGGTTGAAGAACTGGGGCTGTCCGATGAAGTAGACGTCGACGTTGGGTTTTACGGAGGTGTGAAGGATCTCGCCTTCTAGTTTCCACTCGCCGAACGGTACGACAACCTTTTTTCCAGTAGTCCTGATGTTGAATTTGCAGGCATCGGTTTTCTTTGGGTAGTAGGGCATGACGATCGACACCCTGTCGCCGGCCGCAGCGAGTTCACGCGGGAGCGTGCCCGCGACATCGGCCAGGCCGCCGGTCTTAGCGAAAGGAACCACTTCCGACGATATGGATACGATCCTCATGAAACACCCCTTCCGAGAAAATTCCTTCTCCGCAAAGACCCCTCTAAACCTCCAGTTCTCTCAAGAACTGAGCCGAGACTTCCGGTGCGGTCGGGTTTATGTAGAAGCCCGATCCGCGTTCAAATCCGGCGACCCGCGAGATGCGGGGCGTTATCTCTATGTGCCAGTGGTAGTAGGGGAGGTCCGGCATGACTATCGGCGATGTGTGCAGCATGAAGTTGTATGGCGGGTCGCCAAGCGCCTTGTTCAGCTTCTTGA
>DAONII010000381.1:0-1640 GCA_035405085.1 bacterium
ATCTTCGCCGTGTGGACCCTGCTGTCGGCGCCGAAGCCGATCAGCCCGCGCAGGACCGTGGCTCCGGCAAGGCCCTCCTTGCGCGCCCTCTCCACGATAATCTCGTAGAGCGGCTTTCCCTCGATTCTGTCGCTCTCCCCTATGAATATGCGCAGCAGCTGTGCGTCCGAAGGCAGTTGCATGGTCAGCCTCCCTTCATGCTTCTGACGGCGAGGATGCCGGCTGCGAGACAGGCGGCGCCGACGAAGTTGTGCAGGATAACGTTTTTCATGGCGGCGAACGGCTCCGCCGCGCGTGCGAGCTCGGCCGTCTCCAGCATGAACGACGAAAAGGTCGTGAAAGCGCCGAAGAATCCTATCAATATTATCGTTCGCAGCTCGCCGCTTATCTGGATGTGATATTCTGATATCGCCCAGAAGAGCCCCCCCACGAAGCAGCCGGTCGCGTTCACCGCGAGCGTTCCCCAAGGGAAGACGCCGTCGGCGAAGCGGTGCACCAGCCCCGCGAGCGCGTATCGTGAGAGGGTGCCGGCGCCTCCGGCTATCCCGAGCCACATGATCTTGGTCAGCATGCGGCGCATGATTGCAAAGCCCGTGATCTAATGCAACAGAGCCGAATCCCTGTTTTGGCCTTCCGGAGCCACCATGGTGCCCCGAGGGGGTGGGCTAAAAGAGCGCGCAACTTTCGGGCGGGTCGGGCGATAAAGAAACAGTTCTTGCGGTTTAGGGCCGGATGGCCTATACGCTCCGCCTGAACGGTGGTTTGGAACAACCGAGGTCCTTCCCTTCAAGACTCTCCTTCTGTTTTGAATCACAAAAAAACGATCCTGTTCGGAAGGCGCCGCGTCGGCGCCTCGGCAGGGAATATCTGCGGCTCCAGTTCGTCCGCGCGTGTCTAAGGCAGACGTGCATATGGCCGCAACGTTGGCAGCCCGGGTTAAAATCCCAGGGCGCCAGAGAAAAGGATGCAGGATGCAGAACCAGTCGTTTGACCAGCTGAACCTCGCGGCGGGGCTTTTGCGCGCCGTGAAGGCGGAGGGGTACGAGCGTCCGACGCCTATCCAGGCCGAGGCGATACCGCACCTCATCGCCGGCCGCGACCTCATAGGTTGCGCCAAAACCGGGACCGGCAAGACCGCCGCGTTCGCGCTCCCGATGCTGCAGAAACTTTCGGAGAACCGCAAAAAAGCGCAGCCGCGAAGCGTGCGGGCGCTGGTGCTTACCCCGACGCGCGAGCTCGCCGCGCAGGTCGGCGAGAGCTTTCGCACGTACGGAAAGCACGTGGGGTTGACGCACGCGCTCGTCTTCGGCGGCGTGGGCCAGGGGCCGCAGGTGAAGGCGCTCTCGCGCGGCGTGGATATCCTCGTCGCGACGCCGGGCCGTCTGCTCGATCTCATGAACCAGAGGCACGTCTCTCTCGCGAACGTCGAGGTCTTCGTCCTCGACGAGGCGGACCGGATGCTCGACATGGGCTTTCTGCCGGACATGAAGCGGGTTATAGCGACGCTTCCGCGCAGGCGCCAGACGCTTCTCTTCTCGGCGACGATGGCTCCGGAGATACGAAAGCTGGCGGAGGGGATGCTCTCCGACCCGGTGAGCGTAGCGGTGACGCCGCCGGCCTCCACTCTCGAGGCGATAGAT
>DAONII010000382.1:0-1617 GCA_035405085.1 bacterium
GAAGGAGGGGATAAAGCCCGGCCACATCCTCATAGTGGACCAGTTCGTCGACCGCACCAAGTCCCGCCCGGACACCTTCTTCGGCGAGGGGCTCGCCGTTCACGCCTCCTTTGCGGATCCGGTCTGCCCGCGTCTCAGAAAGCTCGCCGTCGCTGCCGCGAAAAAGACCGGAGCCACGGTTCACGAGCAGGGGACCTACATATGCATCGAGGGGCCGATGTTCTCGTCGCGCGCCGAGTCGATGATATACCGTTCCTGGGGCGTGGATGTCATAGGCATGACGAACTACCAGGAGGCCAAACTCGCCCGCGAGGCTGAGATATGCTACGCGACGATAGCGATGCCGACCGACTACGACTGCTGGCATGTGGGGGAGGGCCCTGTCGACGTCGCGATGGTCGTGAAGACCCTGACCGAAAACGTGTCGAAGGCGCAGGCCACCATCAAGGCCATGCTGCCCGAGCTCGATGGCGGTTCGGGCTGCCCCTGCCGCGACGCGCTCCGGGACTCGATAATGACCGACCGTCGGGAGATACCGGCAGAGGTGAAGGAAAGGCTGGCGCCGATCGTAGGGAAATATCTTTTGTGATTGGTGATTGGTGATTGGTGATTAGTGATTAGTGATTGGTGATTGGTCAAACCAATCACCGGTCATAAATGGCGGAGGTTTTATGAGCATCCTAGTCGTCGGTTCGGTGGCTTACGACAACCTGGAGACCCCATGCGGCAGGCGCGAGGAGGTGCTCGGCGGCGCAGCGACGCACTTCTCCACAGCGGCCTCCTTCTTCACAGACGTGCACCTCGTGGGCGTGGTGGGCGGCGATTTCAGCTCCGAGCACATGGAATTTCTCCGCGGGCGAGGCATCGGCCTCGCCGGGCTAAAGGTTATAGGAGAGGGAAAGACCTTCCGCTGGAGCGGGCACTATCTGAACGACCTGAATTGTGCGGAGACGCTCGACACGCAGCTCGGCGTGTTCGGCACGTTCGATCCGACGCTCGACGACCATCACAGGGACAGGCCTTACCTGTTTCTGGCCAACATTCATCCCAGCCTGCAGCTGAAGGTCTTAAGCCAGATGAATCGCCCGAAGCTCATAGCTATGGACACGATGAACCTCTGGATAAACACGCAGAGGGATGAGCTCCAGAAGGTCATAGAGCGCGTCGACATGGTCTTCGTGAACGACGGGGAGGCGAGGCTCCTGACCGGCGAGGGGAACGTCACGAAGGCCGCAGGAAAAATAATGTCCTGGGGGCCGCGCTGTGTGGTCGTCAAGCGCGGGGAATACGGAGCGCTGCTCTTTACCGATGGGGCGACTTTCGCCGCCCCGGCGCTTCCCCTCTCCGAGGTCGTCGACCCGACAGGCGCCGGCGACACCTTCGCCGGCGGCTTCATGGGCTGCGTGGCGAGAAACGGCAATTTGAGCGAAGCGGTTTTGCGTCGTGCGGTGGTCTGCGGGAGCGTTATGGCCTCTTTTCAGGTGGAGGATTTCGGCCTCGACCGCCTGCGCAGACTCTCCCAGGAGGAGATCGACAGCCGGTTTTCCATGTTCAGGGATCTTTCCTCGTTCGAGTGCAACCCGATATTCTGAATTCAATGCCCCGGACCGTTTGCTA
>DAONII010000383.1:0-1603 GCA_035405085.1 bacterium
CCTTCTCCGGAGGAGCGGCGAAGAGGGAGAACAGGCGCACGGTATCGGCACCGTATTTGGCTATCATCTCGTCGGGGTCCACGACGTTTCCCTTCGACTTGCTCATCTTGGCGCCGTCCTTGTAGACCATCCCCTGTGTCATCAGCCTCTTCACCGGCTCGTCCAACTCGAGCATGCCGAGGTCCCGCATGACCTTCGTAAAATATCTGCAGTATATTAGATGCCCAACCGCGTGCTCTATCCCGCCTATGTACTGGTCCACGGGAAGCCAGTACCTCATCATATCGGGGTCCACCGGCCCACCGTCGTACCTCGGACACGCATAGCGCAGCATGTACCACGAGGACTCAACGAAGGTGTCCATCGTATCGGTCTCGCGCCTGGCCGGCCCACCGCATTTCGGGCACGAGGTCTCAACAAACGAAGCGAGCCTGGCCAGGGGCGACCCCCCCTCGCCGGTGAGCTCTATCTCCTGCGGCAAAATTACCGGGAGATCCTTCTCCGGCACAGGCAGGGTGCCGCAGCTATCGCAATACACGACGGGGATCGGGGCGCCCCAGTAGCGCTGCCTCGATATGCACCAGTCCTTGAGGCGGTATGTCACGGTGGGTCCGCCGCGCCCGGACTTCTCGAGCCTCTCGGAGATCGCGCGCATGGCCTCTTCGCTCTTCATGCCCGTGAAATCGCCGGAGTCCACGAGCGTGCCGGGGCCCTCCCAGGCGCACTCCATGGAGGCGGGGTCGAGCGCTTCTCCGTTCGGCTGCACGACGACCTTTATCGGCAGATTGTATTTCCTGGCGAATTCGAAGTCCCTTCCGTCGTGCGCAGGCACCGCCATGACGGCGCCCGTCCCGTATTCCATAACGACGAAATTGGCGGCATAGACAGGAATCCTGGCGCCGGTCAGCGGGTTTATGCAATGAGCCCCCGTAAACGCCCCCTCCTTTTCGTATTCGCCCGCGAGCCATGCCTCGTGCGCTATCCTCGAAGTCTTCGCTATGAACGACTCCAATTCCGCGGTCCGGCCGTTCTCCTTCGCGAGCTCGAGCGCGAGCGGATGTCCGCACGCAAGACTCATGAACGTCGCCCCGCAGAGCGTATCCGGACGCGTGGTGAATATCTTTATCCTGTCCTCCCTACCCTCTATGTCGAACTCCACGAAGGCGCCTTCGCTCCTGCCTATCCATTCGCGCTGCATCGTCTTAACGCGCTCGGGCCAGCCCTCGAGCTTCGTGTCGATGTCGCTCAGAAGCTCCTCGGCATAATCCGTGATGCGGAAAAACCACTGAGACATCGACTTCATCTCGACCGGGGAATCGCACCGCCAGCAGGAGCCCCCCTCGGACTGCTCGTTCGCCAGCACGGTCTTGCAACAGGGGCACCAGTTCACCTGAGAACTCTTCTTGTAGGCCCAGCCCTTCTCGAACATCCTCGTGAAGACGAGCTGCTCCCACCTGTAGTAGTCCGGCTCGCACGTGGTGACCTCTCGGTCCCAGTCGTAGGTACAGCCGAGCCTCTTGAACTGGCCGCGCATGTACTCGATGTTGTCCCGGGTCCACTTCGCGGGATGAACCCCCTGCCTTATCGCTGCGTTCTCGGCGGG
>DAONII010000384.1:0-1602 GCA_035405085.1 bacterium
GTTCTGCAGGTCGGCGAAGTTCGCGCGCTGTTCGGAGAGGCCGCGCTCGGCGTCGGCCTGGCGGGCGCGGGCGAGCTCGATCTCGGGCAAAAGCTTCGCGCCCCTGATGAGCCACGCCGCGGCGAAGCCCGCACACGCCGCGACGACGGCCAAGACGATCATGATGATGATATTGGTATCCATGGCAGGCGAAGACTAGGCCGTCCGCCGTTCACATGGCAAGCGCTTTTGTCGGGATATTTTTGTACCGCGGCCTGGAGGCCCCTCTCCTTAGGAGTTGAAATCAAAGCGGGTCTCGTACCTGATCTTGCCGAGATCTACGTTGAACTTTGTGGCCACCTCGCCCAGAATCTCCTCGAACTCCTTCTTCGTAATCTTGCAGTTTTCGCCGAGGTCTATCTCCTTGAAATCGATCGTGCCGATATTCCCCGAATTCGCCTTTTTGCTCACCGCATCTATCATCTTCTTCTTTGCCGCCTCTGCATCCAGGTTACTGAGGTTGACAACAAAAACTCTCACGTCCGCCTTCGCATTCTCTTGCGTCCCAGGCTCTTGCTTCTTTGCTTCTTGCTTCTGAGCTTCTTTGTTCTCAGCTTCCTGCTTCTTAGCCTCTGGCTTCTCTGGCTTCTCAGCCTCTTGCTTCTCTGACTTCTCTAGCTTCTCAGCTTCTTGCTTCTCAGCCTCTTGCTTCTTAGCTTCTAGATTCCGAGCCCCTTCCCTGGACATCTGCGAAATCCGCCACTTGAACTCGCCTGTCGCTCCGTTGCTCAAGCGTATAAAAGCTCCGTTCAGCTTCACCTGTACATCGCCCGGTAGCTTGCCGAACGCGGCGTTGAAGTCTTTCCGGTTCTCCTTTTTCTCAAAGTATTTGAGGAGAGCACCGGCGCCGGTTTCGTCGACCGTGAACGAGAAATCCTCGCCGTCCTTCTCGTATTTAACCGCAGATGCAACATCATCGGGCAGACCCTTCCACGATGCCTCGAAGCGCTCGACCCTCTCCTTTCGTGAGACGGCGTTCTCATCCGAGACGCGCTTCAGGTCCGCCTTGAAATGATTCATCGCGACGTCGACTTTCCTGCGCATATCCGCGATTCCCACGCCATCGTGTATCGGGCGTGTCCTCTTGGCCTCGGCGAAGACGAGGAACTGGCCGTTCGGGCTGCGACCGATTGGCGGCGGGGCCATCTCCACAGGGGCCTCGCCCTCCTTTCTGCTCCAGGTAAACCACCTGTTCGCAGCCGGGTCGTGCAGGATTTCCTCATCGCCGGCTTTTTTGAGTATAGCCTCTGCCTTCGCGCCGTTCGCCTCGGATATTTCGAAGGAGTCGTAGAGCTTTCCTTTGACCTCCTGAAGGCCCGTGCGGGATATCTGGAGCGCGTCGTCCTTGGCGACGAGCTCGCCGCCCTCCGCTACTATCGTAAGGGGGTTCCCGTTCCTGGCGGTCGGGTTCGGTCTGCCCGACTTGACCGATACCTTCATCGGCTCTTTTCCGTCCTTGTCTTTAAACCAGGCGTTCTTCGATCTGCTGTAGAAGTAGTGATTGCCTTCGCCGTCGGCGTAGCGGAAGAGGCCCTTGCCCGGATAAGGCGACCTTACGACTTC
>DAONII010000385.1:0-1591 GCA_035405085.1 bacterium
ATCGGCGAGGGGTGCTTGCTCTCCTGTTTCATGCGCTCTCTCCCTCCTGGACGGATTCGCCCTCGGGCGGGGCTTCCTCGAAGACCGGGAACCTGACCTCTTCGTATGCCTCGCGCGCGGCCTTCGCGTTCGCTTCCGCCTTCACCGGCACGCCCTTTTTTATCGAGCTGCACACGTTGTCGATTGCGCAGATACCGGTGACGCGGCAGAAGGCGCCCAGGATGGCCGTGTTGACGATAGGGCTCATCGCGGAGCCGAGCCGGTTTCTTACTGCTATGCTCGAGGCGTCGACTGTAGCGACTTTGAGACCTGAAAGCTTCGGGTGGGAGGCGACCTCCTCCGGTGACTTCTTGCAGTTGATGAGGACCCAGCCCTCCCGCTTGAAGCCGTCGAATCTGGCGGGATTGGAGAGGAGCGTGGGGTCGAGGACTATGAGGTGATCCGGCTTGTATATCTGCGAGCGAAGGTCGATGCGCGCGTCGTCTATCCTCACGAAGGCGGTGACCGGGGCGCCGCGGCGCTCGACGCCGAAGGAGGGGAAGGCCTGGACGAACTTGCCCTCCGAGAAGACCGCGGTGGCGAGTATCTTGCCGCCGATGACGGCCCCCTGGCCGCCTCGCCCGTGGAACCTGATCTCTATCATGGGGCCTCCCTGCCGCGGGGTGGCTTTTTAAGGCCCTCCGCGGCAGGGCATTCATATCGCATGCGGGGTAGTTGTCAAACCGAATTCCCGGAGGAGGGGCCTTTGTAAAAACGAAAGCACGTTGCAACTTACAAGACAACTAAGGCGCCGTGTAGGAACCGTTGAGGTTCCTGTCGAACTTCCAAGCGGTGGGCCTATATGGCCTATATTCAGGCCCTTCTTCGTAGAGCCCGACAGCCAGTATGTTGCCCCAGCTGTCGACGGCCACGCCGTAGCCCTCGGTGTTTACTCGGCCCACGGTGTAGTCGGTCCTCGACCTTACAAGCGTGAGATCCTTGTCGAACTTCTCCACCACCATCGTGCCGTCGCCCCCGTTGTCCTGATAGAGGCCTGCCACGATTACATGATCCTCATAACCTGCCGAGACAGAATTGAAGGAGTTCACCACGACGCTCATTGGGTTTCGCGTCACGGACGTCACGAGCGGATTCGCGATTGCCCCGCTCCCCATGATCGTGGAGAGCCTGTACGAGGAGACGAGCGCTTCCGTGTCGCTTATGTTGACGATCCTTTTGCCCGCGGCGTATATCAGATCCTCCGATTCGATTACCGCCATGTCGAGCAGAATGTCCCTGGGGTCCCATGTGCTCTCGTACTGAGAGAGCCTTTGCAGGTCGGTATCGTATCTGTAAATCCCACCGCTTGTGGAGATTGCGCTGCTGAATATCCCGCTGACGATTATGCTGTCCACGCCGTCCTTCGTGTAGACTGTCATACCGCCGAATCTGTTCACCTTTGTATTGTCGCCGCCGGTCTTCTCGATGGATTCGACCATCTCAAAGTCGGCACCGACGAGCGCGTATTTGCGGATTATTCCGGTGTAGAAATCAGCTGCCGTAGGCTTGAGCAATCCCGAGAGGTATATGCTGCCTTCGCTGTCCATCGCGA
>DAONII010000386.1:0-1575 GCA_035405085.1 bacterium
CGCGCGGGAGGACGAGCTCGGCATACTCCCCGGGTTCGAGCAACCCCGCCCACGTGTCGAAGACCTGCACCGCGTCGCAGCCGGCGCGCGCCTGCGCGACCGCATACTCGGAGAGGGCGTCGGATAAAAAATCGAGGAGCGAGACCATCTCCCCGCCGCCGCGCGCCATCGAGAGGGCGCGGTTGAATTCGCCGCTTCCGCCCTCTGTCATGTAGCATGCGATCGTCCACGGGCTGCCCACGAAGCCCAAAAGCGCCGCCTCGTCGCCCACCTCTTGGCGAAGCGCCTCTATCGCCTCCGTCGTGAACGACAGCTGCGTGCGAACGTGCGGGCGCGCGAGCCTCGCGATATCGGATGCGGACTCCACGGTCCTGTCGAGGAGAGGACCCGTCCCCTCCTCGAACGAGAGGCGAACGCCCATCGCGGAAACCGGTATCAGTATGTCGGAGAAGAGGATGACTGCGTCGACGCCGAAGCGCCTCCACGGCTGAAGCGAGACCTCGACGGCGAGCTCCGGCTTCCTCACCATCTCGAGGAAGCCGTACTTTTCGCGCAGCTCGCGGTACTCCGGGAGATAGCGGCCCGCCTGGCGCATGAGCCAGACAGGGGGGCGGTCGTGCGCCTCGCCTCGGGCGGCCGCCAGGAATCTCTCCCGTGGGTTCATATCATTTCCCTGCGCCTCCTGCGAAGACGCGCAATCGAGATGAGGAGGATGCCGAAAGCGAACGAGGCCGCGGCCGCCATCACTCGCGGCTTCGCATCCGCTGCAAAGGCACAGCTCGTGGAGCCGCCGCCACCGTTGGAGCCGCGCTCGAGGTCGCCGGTGCCGGTGTAGCTCGATGTGTTGTCAGCGACCGAGTTCATCGCCGCGACCGCGTCCACCTTTCCGGCGCCGTAGCTGTTCTCCGGATCGGCGGTGAGGGCGGTCATACCCGCGGTGCTCGCCCCCGCGCGAAGGGCGGTCCTTGCCTCCGCCACGGTGAGCGCGTGGTTTTTCTGAAGGAGAAGCGCGACGATGCCGGCCGCGTGCGGGGAGGCCATGGAGGTCCCCTCCATCTTGACCCAGCTCGTCTGCAGGGTGACGTCGGAGCCGTAATAGGGGCCGGGGTTTCGCGCCTTAGTGGAGACGATGGGCTCGCCCGGCGCAACTATGTCGGGTTTCTTCCTCCCGTCGGCTGTGGGGCCGAGGCTCGAGAAGAGCGAGAGGCCGTCTGTGGCGGAGCCGGTCGCGTTAGGATCGCCGACTACCGATTGGTCGTAAGTGGAGCCGTCGTCTGCGGTCCAGGTGCTCGTGGCGGCGCCCGCCGGCCTCGGCGGCATGTAGGAGCCGACCGCTATGACGTTGTTCGCCGTGGCGGGTATCGTAGTCGTGTACTGGTCGTCGCCGTTTTGGAGCGAGTAACCGACCCGGCCGCCACCATCGGCCACGGCCTCTCCCGCGAATCCCTTCACGAAATCGTGTATCCAGGCCGCATCGCGATAGAGCCACATGTGGCCGGTGCAGGCGGAGGCGCCCGTGGAGCGCACCACGACGTCGAGCCACATACCCTGAAGCGCGTTTGAGGAGGCGCCGCT
>DAONII010000387.1:0-1572 GCA_035405085.1 bacterium
TCACCATGGCGATGCAGAGGAGCATCGCCCTCGGATGAAGCCACCACGGCACTTTAATCTTCTTGAGGTCCATGAATTCTGTCCTTTTGGTGATCCAAAACCACAATTTTCAGGTTCGGAGCCGCTTCGGCGATCACTTCGAAGCATCCTCGATTGCGCCTACATCCCTCGCTTCTACCGGCCCCGCCCGGAGCGCCGCGGCGTCTTCACCGGGGGCCGGCACGTCGAGGCCGGCTCCTATAGCGTGTATCAGCTCCGCATAGCTCGAATAGACCTGCTGCCTTGCGCCCACCATCTGGGCCCTCGCCTGTGAGAGCTGCGCCTGCGTCGTCATCAGCTCCACTATGCTTGCCGCGCCGGCCCTGTAGCGCGCGAGCGATACCGAGTACGATTCCGAGGCGGAGGAGAGAAGGGACTTCGCGGAGGATAGCTGCCTCCCCGCGGTCGTGAAATTGAAATGGGCCGACCAGACCTGCTCCACGACGCTTTCCTCCTCGAGCCTGAGCGATTCCTTCGCGGCCTCGAGTTCGGCCTTCGATTTCCTGAGCTGGTTTCGCATCGAGAAGCCGTCGAATATCGGTATCTGTATGCCGATGCCGCCGTAATATCCAGCGCTCGTGTTTCGCCCCCTGTCGACCATCCACCGAGCGTTTCCGGTGCCGGTGATCTTCGGGAAGGGCAGCGCTCGCGCCTGCTTCACGGCCGCTTCGTTCCGGCGCACCGCAGCTATCGCAGCGTTTAAGTCCGGCCTGTCCTGCCTCGCCTTCTCGATGAGCGCGTCCACGCCGTCGGCCATCGGCTTGACCGGGATGTTCTCGAGTTCAGCGGCTATGTCGAAGCGGGTGTTCGAGGGCCAGCCCACCGCCTGCGCCAGCTGACCGCGGGATATCTCGACCGCCCCCTCCGCCGAGGCGAGGTTGTAGCGCGCCTGCTCCATGTTCGCGCGCGCCTGCAGGACATCCGCAATGGTGGCCGCGCCGGCCTTCAGCCTCTCCTCGGCGGAGGCGAGGCTCGTCCTCGCGTCCGCGAGCGAAGCCTTCGCCGCCTTCACCAGCGATTTGTTTCCCAGCAACGCGTAGAACGCCTGAGGGACGTTTCTAAGCGTGTCCTGTATCGCCTGGTTGTGGTTCCAGTTCGCGGCCACCAGCGCCTGTCTCGCGGCTTCGGCCTTCGCTTCCCTGCCGCCGAAGTCGAGGAGCAGGTATGAGAGCGACGCCCCGGTGCTGAAATACGAGCGGCCGCCGAGCGATATCGGAATCTTCCCCGCGTTCCCCTCGAGCTGCCCGCCGACGGTCGGGTAATAGGTGCCGCGCGAGATCGCCCAGTCAGCGGCTGCGGCCTTCGCCTGCGCCCATGCGATGCGCGTGGCCGGGTTCGCCTGAAGCGCCGCGTCGACGAGGTCCGAGAGGGTCAGGTTCTCCGCCCTTGAGGAGAGATCCTCGGGGAGCACCGGTTCGGTGGCTTCGGAGGGCCCCGAGGGCAGATCCCTGGCGTCCTGCTCGTAGGGGGCCCCGGCTGAAGGGGAGACGTAGCGAAGGGGGTTCGCCTCAGGCGGGGGGCGAAAGCCCGTGC
>DAONII010000388.1:0-1568 GCA_035405085.1 bacterium
CAGCCGGAATAGAGGGCTTGCCGGAGCTCAAGTTCGCGGTTTTGCGGCACAGGGCCGCCTGCTGAATCCCTCGGCTGGTGTGGTTGATTTTGCTATAAGCACACCGATGTCTCGTTTTTAGATGACTCAGGCTTTGTTTGAAGTTTGGAATTTTAAATTTATTTGGGATGTGGAGTTTGAACAGGGATCGGGGATCAGAAGCCAAGAAGCAAGAGAGGCTCAGCAGTTCTTCCGGGGACACGAAGCATTATTCGCCAAGCAGGGGACATGATCCGTTTTTTTGCGCTTCTGCAAACGACACGGCGCAAAAAATGGTTCGTGTCCCCTGAAGCAGCCAGCGAATAATGCATCATGTCCCCGGAGGTCCGGATCCCCGTTCCCTGATCACAGATCACGGTCCCATGTCACAGGTCACGTTTATCCGAACAGGTCCGTGCTTAGATATCGCTCCCCGGTGTCGCAGAGGATGGTGACGACTAGCTTGCCGGCGCTCTCGGGCCTGCAGGCGACCTCTATCGCCGCATGCACGTTAGCGCCGGCGCTTATCCCGCAGAGAATGCCTTCCTCGAGGGCGAGCCTCCTGGCCATCGCGAAGGCATCCTCGTTCGTTACCTTGATTACCTCGTCGACGATTTCGCGGTTTAAGACATCGGGTACGAAGCCGGCGCCGATGCCCTGTATCCTGTGCAACCCGGGCTCGCCGCCGGAGAGCACGGGCGACGCCGCCGGCTCCACCGCTATCGCCCTAAACGACGGTTTCTTCTTTTTCAGCGCCTCGGCTATGCCGGTTATCGAGCCGCCGGTGCCCACGCCCGCAACTAAAATGTCGGCCTCCCCTTCGGTGTCGCGCCATATCTCCTCGGCCGTGCTCTTACGGTGAGCCTCCGGGTTCGCCGGGTTCTTGAACTGATTCAAAAGCAACGCTCCGGGCGTCTGGCCCACGATCTCCTCGGCCTTCGAGACCGCGCCGCGCATCCCCTGGGCACCGGGCGTGAGGACCAGCGTCGCCCCGTAGGCTGCCAAGAGCTTGCGCCGCTCGACCGTCATCGTGTCGGGCATCGTGAGGACCAGCTTGTAACCTCGGGCGGCGCATATCATTGCAAGTGCGATGCCGGTGTTGCCCGACGTCGGCTCGACGATAGTGGCCCCTTTCCCGAGCTTGCCCGCCCCCTCGGCGGCCTCGATCATGTTGAGCGCGATGCGATCCTTTACCGACCCGCCGGGGTTCATGGATTCGAGCTTACCTGCCACCCTGCAGAGGGCGCCCCCGGCCACCCGCGATAGCAGCACGAGCGGAGTTCCCCCTACGATCTCGGTGATATCATTGAATATTCTTTTCATGGCGGACCTCCAGAGGGGTGGATACAGGACGGGGAAGGGATGTGCAACAGCGTAGTTTACTCGACAGGTGGCAGTTCAGGGCCAAAGCAGCCGGGGATTCTTCGCTGCGTTTTCTTTTTATATGCGTCGCGCTGTTGCGGACATGACCTCGCAGCTCCAAACACCAGTCGCTGCTCCGGTCATCTCCGCACGCGCGACGCAACAAACTCCACTCAGAATCCCCGGCT
>DAONII010000389.1:0-1564 GCA_035405085.1 bacterium
CGGCTACGGGATCGAGTGGACCGGCACCGCCTACCAGGAGCGCAAGTCCGCGGGCCTGGCGCCGTACATATTCGCTTTGGCGATAATCTTCGTCTTCCTGTTTCTGGCGGCTCAGTACGAGAGCTGGGCGATGCCGTTCATGGTCATCCTCTCCGTTCCGCTTGCGATGCTCGGCGCGCTCGGCGCCGTGTGGCTGCGCGGCCTCATAAATGACGTCTACTGCCAGATCGGCCTCGTGATGCTCATCGGGCTCGCAAGCAAGAACGCGATCCTCATCGTCGAGTTCGCGAAGGTAAAGCGCGAGGAGGGGATGTCCATTCTGGACGCGGCCGAGCTCGCGGTGCGGATCAGGCTCAGGCCCATACTGATGACCTCCCTCGCCTTCATACTGGGAGTTCTGCCGCTCGCGATAGCGTCCGGCGCCGGCTCGGCCAGCCGCCACTCGCTCGGAACCGCGGTGATAGGCGGTATGTTCGTCTCGACGTTCCTCTCGCTCGTGATCGTACCTGTCTTCTACTTCGTGATCGAGAACATACGCGAGCACGGCCTAGCTACCGCCATGGCAAAACTCGGGCCTCAGATGAGATGGCTCACCGACATGCGGGGTTCGCTCACCTGGCTCTACCGCGAGCTCTCCGGCGCCATGACCGAGATGCGCGACATCGCCAAAAACCGCGTCGCCAAACCGCTCGAAAACCTCTCTCAGGAGCTGTCGATCGCGGACGAGGGTGAAGAGGAAAAATCCGACGGCGAGCCGGAAAACAAGAAGTAGGACTAGGTCAACCGAACCTGATACAGACCATCGAGCCGCTAAAGACATAAGGGGGAGATATGCCAGGGAAACTCTCATCATTTATCGTGCTGTTTTTTCTGACCGCAATCCCCATCTCCTTGACTTCGGTTTCCGCGTTTGCCCGCAGCCCCAGGCTGCCGACCGTCGTGGTCGTTACGACAGGAGGCACGATAGCCGAAGCGACCGACCCGAAGACGGGGGGCGCCGTTCCAACCCTTACCGGAGAGGGCCTCATGGCAGCCGTGCCGGGCCTTTCAAAACTCGCAAGGATAGAGGTTGTAAATTTGTGCAACATAGACAGCTCGCAGATGACGCCCGCGATATGGGCCCAATTGAGCGCCAAGGTCGACGAGGTTCTCAGGCGTTCCGGCGTCGCCGGAGCGGTCGTCACCCACGGCACGGACACCATGGCCGAGGGGGCTTACTTTTTGGACCTCACCCTCAAGAGCCGAAAGCCCGTAGTGTTCGTCGGCGCGATGCGCGACGCCTCCGACGTGTCGCCTGACGGTCCGGCGAATATCCTCAACGCAGTTACTCAGGTGCTCTCCCCGAAGGCCAGGAGCTGGGGCGTTACAGTCACCTTAAACCAGTATGTATGTTCCGCGCGGAACGTGCGAAAGACGCAGACTACGAACGTCCAGACCTTCACCGACGGAGAGAAGGGTTATCTGGGCTACATCGCGATGGGCAGGGTGCAGCGATTCAACGAGCGTCCGCCCAGGATTTCGCTCCCGATCCCGGCAAAGCTGCCGGACGTGGCCCTCATAACGC
>DAONII010000390.1:0-1562 GCA_035405085.1 bacterium
ACAACCCGCTGCAGGCGATAATGCTTCACCTCGATGCGATACGCGAACACGTGGACAGGAAGCGCAGGCGAAACCTGGAATTCGTGGTAGAGGGGCTGCAGAGGATAGCGCGGATAGTCTCCAGGCTTCTGGGGCTGCACCACTCCGAGCGCAAGAGCGAGGACGTCGACTTGAACGGGCTCGTGGACGACGTGATGGGCCTCGTCCACAACCAGCTAACGATAAACGGAACCGAGGTGCGCCTCTCGCTCGCCGAGGGGCTTCCGCGCGCCACAGGCGACGCCGAGCAGCTGCACCACGTGTTCCTGAACCTCATCCTGAACGCCGCCGGCGGCATGGAGGGCGGCGGAATTCTCACGGTCTCGAGCTTTGCCGAGGAGGCTTTCGTCTGCGTTGAGGTGACCGACACCGGTCCCGGGATAGACGAGGAGAGCCTGCCCTATATATTCGAGCCCTTCTTCAGCACGAAGGGCCGCGCCGGTACCGGGCTCGGTCTCTTCGTCTCGCATGCGATCGTCTCGGATCACGGCGGCAAGGTCGAGGTGCGAAGCCGCGTGGGCGAGGGCACGTCCATAAAGGTCATGCTCCCCGCGGGGGGCGCAAAAGGCGCGAAGGGCGGGAAATGGCCGCCAGAAAACTGATGCAGCCCCGAATGCCGGTTTGACAGCTCCGCCTGTGAGGGGATAGAAGGGCTCTATGGAAAACATAATAAGGGAGATGCTCAAGGCGTTAGGGGAGGACCCCGATCGCGAGGGGCTCAGGCGCACCCCGAGGAGGGTGAAGGATTCCTTCGCCTTCCTGACCGAGGGCTACAGGCAAAATCCTAAGGAACTCATAGAGAACTCCGTATTCTCGGACAAGCACGAGGAGATGGTTCTCGTGAAGGACATACCGATCTACTCGCTGTGCGAGCACCACCTTCTTCCGTTCTTCGGGCGCGCGCACGTCGGATACATACCGAACGACAGGATAGTGGGCATCTCGAAGATCGCCCGGATGGTCGATATCTTCGCCCGCCGGCTTCAGGTGCAGGAGAGGATGACGAACCAGGTCGCCGACACGCTGATGGAGGTGCTAAAGCCCAAGGGCGTGGGCGTGGTCGTCGAGGCTGAGCACCTGTGCATGCAGATGCGCGGCGTCCAGAAGCGCGGCACCTCCGTGATAACCTCGGCTATGCTCGGCGCCTTCCGCAGGCGCCCCGAGACCCGCGCCGAGTTCATGAATCTCATAAAATAACTCCTCGCCAGGTGTGCCTGCCTGTCTCAAATTGCGAGACACTCTCTTCGCTACGTTCGACGCCTCACGCGCCGGCGACTCACTGCGCTCGCATGGCGCTTTATATAGGGCTGCTGTTTGCGTCATGCTCGGACGCCGCTCAGAGAGTGTCTCGCAATTTTCGTCAATCAAACACACCGATGCCTCGTCGACCTCCGCCAAGAAGGGGACATGATCCATTGTTTGCGGTTCTGCAAAATACGAGGCGCAAAAAATGGTTCGTGTCCCCGGGAGTCAGGTCGTTCTTCTGTATTTCCTGACGAACAGGCGGCGGCCTTCGGCCTGCC
>DAONII010000391.1:0-1559 GCA_035405085.1 bacterium
GTCGTCGGAAGAGACGAGGGCGGCCTGTGGAGGGCCGAGGTCATCTTCGATATATGAGAAGGCGCCGGATCCGGCGAAAAAACCCCCGGAATACGATATAAAACCTCAATAATTCCATGTATTTGAAGTGCGATTCTTTTCGCGCAACATTTTCCCTCCTCTGCCGATAAGGACATAGAGGCGGTGGGGCCCCGTTAGCCCATCCTGCGTGCGCATCCTCACGGGGCCCGTCTCTTCGAGGAGGAGCTTTCAATGACTGACCTTATGAAACCCTGCGGCACGATCCTCAATAAGGACGGAAGCACGATACCGGAGAAGGACCGGCGCGGCTGTGAGACTGAGCAGGACTATCCCGAGTGCTTTTTCAAGGGAACCGATGAAGCGTCGCAGGGCGCCGTGAAGAGCGAGGACGGCTGGGACGGCGTCAGGCGCATAGCGATAACGGACCGGAAGGATAAGGACGGGAACACGATCCCGTGGGTCGTCGAGCTGGATCCGAACGTCGAACTCTCAGAGAACTACCGCAACCCGACGCTCGAGGATCTCCACTTCATCACGAAGCAGGAGCTGGGTGAATACAAGGACAACGACGGCAGGTCCCAGTTCAACATGATCTGCCGGTCGAACCTGCTGATGAACCCGAAGGAGCCATACAAGTTCTTCTTCGCGAGGGATTTTTTCTCCGACCACGCGTCGAAGGTCCTCTTCAAGAACGAGTACAACCGCCTCGAGAACGGCGACGCCTTCGACCGCGGAAAGGCCTTTTCGCTCAGCCGCGAGGAGGGCCTCTCCATCGTGAAGGTTTTGAATCTCGACAGGAACGACATCGCCTGCAAGGGCGGTTCGTGCATCAAGGCCAGCGGCGACGGCAAGTTTTCCCAGGGGCAGTATTTCTTCACATCAAACCCCGACCGCTTGGGCGACATGATAGACAACCTCCTCGACTTCGAAGGGGTCCGAATGGCCGGGATGACAGACGCAAGGCGAAAGGAGCTCGCGACTCACCTCACGGCCATAAGGGAGAAGGCCACCGAGGGGCGTCTGTACATGGAAAAGCAGCTCGAGTTCCTCGACACGCAGAGCAGGAATTCGAACCTCGGCATGGCCGCGACCGCGCTCATCGGCTTCGGGATACTCTACCACCCGGTCAAGGACATCATGGGCTCGATATTCGGCCGCGTGAAGGCGACAAATTTCGGCGAGCAGATTCGCGCCATGCTCAAGGCCAACCCCGCCTACGACATAGTGGGCCGCGATGCGGAGGCGATACAGGCCTGGAAGATGACCGACACGGTGGGCTACCGCAGCGTGATCCTCGACGCGCCCACGGGCGAGGGCAAGGACGTGATCGTCGAGAAGATGATCATCATGAAGGAGAAGGGCGACCCCGTGGTTCCGGAGCGTTTCCGCAAGGCGAAGGTCATAAGGATAGACGCGGCGGAGTTCCAGTCCGGCACGAAGTACCGCGGAACGGTAGCGGACAAGGTGAAGGACATAGGGAAGATGGCGAAGAAGGGCCCGGTCGTCGTCTACATCTCCGAGATCGACCTCGTGGTCTT
>DAONII010000392.1:0-1546 GCA_035405085.1 bacterium
CGGGGCCGGCCCGCTCGCGAGCGCCTCGGCAAGCTCGTTTATCGCCTCCTGGTACATCGAGCGGTTCATCGCCTGCCTCGCGTTGTTTATGCGGGCGCCCGCCAGTGAGGTCTTGAGCTTCACGTCGGCTACGAAAGGCGTATTGATATCTACCTTGAGATCCTCCGAGTGCTCGAAGTAGCCCTCCTTGCGTATCGAAAGCTTGTGCTCACCGAGCGGAAAGTTGCCCTCGTAGGGTGAGACGCCGACCAGGCTCCCGTCGATGAATACCTGGGCATTCTGCGGGTCCGTCCTTATCCTGACCGGAAAGACCTTGAGGTCCTCCTCGTTGACCTCCATCTGGAAGGATGGGCTGTCCTCGGCGATCACGAAACTTCGGTGGTAGATTATGTCGGAGACGTATGTGGGTGAGGTCTGCCCCATCTGCCTGGCACGGCGCAGCTCAACAACGTAGGAGCCGTAGGGTATGTAAATCGGCTTCTGCAGCACGATCTCGTTCAGCTTCGCAGTCTGCTCCTGATGGCGGTCGTGGGAGAACTTTCCCTCGAGGTAGAACTGAACGTCGCGCGGGAGGTCCATCACCTTTATCGTGCCTATCGGCCCGCGGAAAAGTATCGGTATCACCGACTTGCCCTTCTGAACCGTGAAGTCCACCTTTTGGACGTACTGCTGCCCCATCTCGGGCATGTCGAACGTCGCCTCTATCTGATAGCCCTTGTCGGGCTCGAGCTCCACGTTTATGCGAAGCGGGGTGATGCCGAGCTCCTTTCCCTGAAAAACAACCTTCGCCGGGAGCGGACTCGACGCGATGTCGAGGAAGAGGGGTATCGTCTGCACCGCGGGCGCCGCCGGCTCAGGTGCAGGCGCGGGAACGGACGAAGGCTTTGGCGAACCCGGCACGGGCCCGGCGGGGGCCCCCTGCGCTACATCGGGCGGAGCCTGCCCTTCGCCCGGGAGCTGTTGCCCACCTTGGGCTTCCGGAGGAGGCTCTGGGGCCTTCTTGGCGATCGGCGGCCTCATGGTGCGAACCGGCTTGGCCGGCTTGAAGAGAGAACGGCTTGCGAACCATGCGACGACGGCTATCAGCATGAGCGCAAGGCCGCCGAAGATCACCATCCTGCGCCTGTCGATCGAGAGAAACCTGCGCAAAAGGGAGGCGGGCTCCGCTGTTGGCTCCACCGGCTCCTCCGACGGTTCCTGAGGCGGCAGCTCTATCTCCTCCGAGATCTCCTTCTTCCTCACCTCGGCGGTCATGCCGTCGGGCGGAGCAGCCACGAAGACCGTACGGTCGGCCTGCGCAATCTCGGGCGGGAGGGTCATCTCCTCCTCGAGGCGCGTCGGCTGTGTGATCAGGCGCAGCTGGTATATGCCGGTCTTTACGACATCCTTGTGCCCGATGACGACCGTCTCGGCTATCGGCTTGCCGTTCACGGAGGTGCCGTTCTTGCTTCCCAGGTCCCTCACCGACCATCCGTCAGGCCCGCCGTTTATCTCGGTGTGCTGACGGGAGACGCTCTGGTCGTCGAGGCGAACCGCACGAGCCGCT
>DAONII010000393.1:0-1540 GCA_035405085.1 bacterium
TAACCTCCGGCACCGCCTTCACGAGGAGCGTCTTCCCGCCGAACGGCTCCACCTCGAAGCCGGCCTTCTCGATCAGATCCAGTCGTTCCACCAGGTATGCGAGCTCCTTTGGCTCGAGCTCGACGCTCTCAGGGGCGAGCAGGACCTGCTGCGGCACGAAGCCCTGCGCGAAGCTCTTCCTAAGGCAGTCGAAGCCGATGCGCTCGTGCGCCGCGTGCTGGTCTATGAGGACGAGCGTGCCGCCCACCTCCTCGCAGAGCACGTATGTCGTCCCCAGCTGTCCGATGACCCTCAATTTCTCATGCGCTACACCGAGATCGGGCTGGCCGGTCCCAAGAGCGGTTTCCTTACGGCGTCTGAATTCAAAACTTCGAGCGGCCTCTGATCCACGGCTGAGAATCGCAGGCGAGTTGCAGGCTCCTGAGGCGGCAAGCCGTAGCGAGGGATCCGCCTTTGCGTTCGGCAAGACCGCATCCTTTTGTGCATTCGACGCAGCCGCAAGGGCCTTTCTGCAGGCGGCGACGACGAAGTCGTGCACCGCGCCGGGGGAGGCAAAGCGAACCTCGCGCTTCGCCGGGTGGACGTTCACGTCCACCTGCGAGGGATCGATGTCGAGCCACAGGACCGATGCCGGATATTCGCCGTGCGCTATCCTCCCCTCGAAGGCGGCGGAGAGCGCGTGCATGAGCATCCTGTCGCGAACCGGGCGCCTGTTGAGGAAGATGTGCACGTCCCTCCACTGCGAGCGCCCCCCCTCGGACAACCATCCGCTGATGGCAAGCCCGCCCCCCTCCTCCTCGACTTTCGTCATGCGTCTGCCGGCATCCTTGCCGAGGATCTCGCGGACGCGCCCCTCGAGGTCGCCTGCCGGCGAGACAAACCTCTTCTTCCCGTCAGAGACTAACTCGAAGCGGGTTTCCGGGTTCGCGAGGGCGAGCGAAACGAAGGCCGCGTACGCATGGCCGGACTCCACGGCCGGGGACTTGAGGAATTTAAGGCGCGCCGGGACGTTGAAGAAGAGCTCGGAGACCACGACGCGCGTGCCGCCGGCGCAGCCGCAAGCGACAGGGCCACGCGAGACCCCGCCCTCGACCTCGATCTTCGCGCCCTCTATGATCTCGGGCCGATTAGGCCGCGACTCTATCGTCATCCGCGACACCGCGCCGATGGCAGAGAGCGCCTCGCCGCGAAAGCCCATCGTGCGGATTTTCCACAGGTCGTCTGCCGCCGCCAGCTTGCTCGTCGCGTGGCGGAAGACGCAGCGCGCCACATCCTCCGCGTCCATCCCTGCGCCGTCGTCGGAGACGGTGATGCGCTGCCGGCCGCCTTCCGCCAGATCACAGGATATGGAGCGCGCACCCGCGTCTATCGAGTTCTCGACGAGCTCGCGAACTACGGAGGCCGGGCGCTCCACGACCTCGCCTGCGGCGATCTTCTCTATGACCTCTGCCGGGAGTTCCCTTATTGAGCCCATGCGGCGGCCCTATCACGCCATCCGAAGCCGTTCAACGCGATTTCTCTATAAAAAAAGGCCCCGGCG
>DAONII010000394.1:0-1531 GCA_035405085.1 bacterium
CATCGGGTTCGTGCTCGAATCCGCCAGCTTCGCGTAGAGGTCGGCGCCCTTCGATTCGAACTCGATGGCCTTCTTTAGCGCTGCCACGTCGTCGTCGTCGTGCTCCTCGGAGGCGCCGGCGCGGCGCAGCAGGCCGGAGAGCACGTTCTTCACGTTCGTCCCGGCGACCTCGATCGGGACGTCGGTTGGCCACTTCCCTCCGCCCACGAGCTTTCCGTGAAGTTCCCCTATCCGGCGGGCGTGCTCCTGCTCGTCCTTCGCGAGCATGTCGAAGATCTCCTTCGCGAGCGGGTTCTTCGACCGGCGCGACTCATTCCGGTAGAAGGCCTCTTCCGTCTTTTCGTTTCTGAGCGCGAGCTCTATGGATGCCATGCGGTCCATGCGCTTCCTCCTTTGATTGATTTCGTACCTGAAGGGCACCTACCAGATGTTTCCGGAAAGCTCAACCGCGAACAGGTCTGCATAAGAAGCCGGCAAAACCTGAAAACCGTGAAAATGCGCCGCCCTCACACCACCCTCATCTCCAGTATCCTGTCCACGCGGAAGACGCGCTCCTCGCCGCGAAGCTCGCAGGTGGCGAGCATCCCCAGAAACGGGCGCTCGGCGTATTCCATCTCACCCACCTCCAGCGGCCGGACGGTCCTCTTCGATTTCACGTCGCTCCCCTTGAGATATACCATCTCGATGCGCTGCCTCTCGACGATCGCCCTCCCTATCATCTCCACCTTCGCCTCGAGCGGAAGCGCCGCCTCGGATATGGAGTAGCTGTGGGAGGTGAGAAACTGCACCACGCGCCAGTCCACCCGCACGTGCGATCTCTTGAGCGGGCGCGCAAGCTTCATCCCCTCGAGCGTGCGCAGGCGGCTCAGGGCCACGTATACCTGCCCCGCTGCGAAGGCCCGGCCGGCGTCTATCACCGCCCGGTCGAAGGTCTTCCCCTGCGATTTGTGTATAGTCACCGCCCAGGCGAGCATAAGGGGAAGCTGGGTGAACGTGCCCACGGGCTCGGAGACGATGCGCCTTGCCTTCGCGTCGAAATCGAAGCGGAACATCTGCCAGGTGAAAAACTCCACCTCCTCGACTGAGCCGTCCTCCAGCTTTACCTGCACAAATTCTTCGTCCATGCCGGCCACGGTTCCGATCGTTCCGTTTACCCAGCGGCCGAGGGAGTCGTTGTTGAGGAGCATGACCTGCGCCCCCGCCTTGAGCTCCAGAAGGCCGTCGGCCGGGCAGGCCTTCTCGTCGAAGGCCCCCGAGACGGAGGCGCGGTACAGCCGCGCCTTGCCGGAGAGCTCCGAGAGCCTGCGGGAGTTTATCGCATCAGCCTCGCTGTTGAGCGCGGTCAAGAATATCGCGCCGCCGTGGTCGCGGCCCTTCCCATCGACGACCCGGCTGTTCAGGAGGCGCAAACCCTCTTCGTCGATGGTGTTGTTTCTCACCGCGCCCAGAAGATCTATGAAGCGGCCGTCGTGCTGCCTGTATATCTTCTCCAGCTCGAGGATCCGGACGCCCATCTTCCGGTAGGCTTTCG
>DAONII010000395.1:0-1530 GCA_035405085.1 bacterium
CTCTAAACGGGCTTTTCCTGATCATGACTGTAGCACGATTTCCCAGCCGTATGGCCAGTTTATATGGATCCTCTGACCCTCATGAAAGACGACATCGGCCTGGTCTTCGTTGAAGAACTGGGTGGCAAAAATGGTTTCACCTGCATCGAGCTTGATGATCAGGTCGACGGTTTTCCCTTTGTAGATGACCTCTTCGATCCTGCCGGGCAGGGCAGGCTCGCTTCCAGGGGTTTCCTCGTCGAGCATGACCAGGATATCTTCCGGACGCAGAAGAACGCTTACCTCCTGGCCGGGCAGCAGGCCCTTGCGGTTTACCACGC
This sequence comes from bacterium, assembly GCA_035405085.1. GTDB lineage: Bacteria > UBA10199 > UBA10199 > 2-02-FULL-44-16 > JAAZCA01 > DAONII01. Next base: position 321 of record DAONII010000395.1, read on the forward strand.
TGAACGTCTGTTCGTGAACGGTTACGAGGGCTTCACCGTTGTTCGTGGAACACACGTTGCCCCGGAATATATTGATCTCGCCGACAAATTTTGCAACGAACATATTCTCGGGCTCTTCGTATATCTGGGTGGGTGTGCCGATCTGCTCTATCTTTCCTTCATTCATGACCGCAATCCGGTCCGACATGCTGATGGCCTCTTCCTGGTCATGGGTTACAAAGACAAAGGTGATGCCGAGCTGGCGGTGTATCCTCTTCAGTTCGATCTCCATCTCCTGGCGGAGGCGGTAGTCCAGCGCGCTCAGGGGTTCGTCAAGAAGGAGCACCTGGGGCTTGTTCACAATGGCGCGTGCCATGGCCACCCGCTGCTGCTGGCCGCCGGAAAGCTGGTGGGGCCTGCGCATCTCCATGCCGGAGAGTTTCACGATGGAAAGCGCCTCGGACACCTGCTCTTCGATGAGCTTTTTATTGTACTGCTTCATCTTCAGCCCGAATGCGATATTGTCGAATACCGTCATATGGGGGAAGAGGGCATAGCTCTGGAAGACCGTGTTTACATTTCTCCTGTTCGGCGGCGTAGCGTTGAGCCTGGTGCCGTTCATGGTGATTTCGCCTTCGTCGATCAGCTCAAAGCCGGCAATCAGGCGTAAAACGGTGGTTTTGCCGCAGCCTGAAGGCCCGAGGATAGTGAGAAATTCTCCCTGATAGATATCAAGGTCCAGGGTGTCAACGGCGACGACTTCGTCAAACCGCTTGGTCACCCCCCGCAAGCAGACTATGGGCAACTTCTCCATCCATAAAGCCTCCGTCCATGGTATGGTGCATAAGCTAAGAAATCTCTATATGAATCGGATACATTTGGCAATGTTGATTTTTCGTTAAGGAGGAATGAATTATCCCGCAGCGAGCTGCGAGGTATCAAGAAATCATTTTATTATTCCCCCTCACCTTTATCCTCTCCCCGCAGGGGCGAGGACTCGGATGTGCCCGCTGCAGGCAGTGGGGTATCAGCGAACAGATCCTGCGGGAGCGGCTTTCAGCCGCGATCCTATTTCTCCCGGTCGTGGAGTAATCGCGGCTAAAAGCCGCTCCCACAATTCTGCAGGATAGCAGAATTGGACGACCGACAGGTCGCCCGAAGGGTGAAGGCCAGGGATGGCCTGAATCACAATTCTGCAGGATAGCAGAATTGGACGACCGACAGGTCGCCC
>DAONII010000396.1:0-1512 GCA_035405085.1 bacterium
CCATGAAAGAGATAAACTACAAGGACACGCTCACCCTCCCGAAGACCGAATTTCCGATGAAGGCTAATCTCCCGGAGCGCGAACCCCAGCAGCTGGCGCGCTGGGAAGGGGGCCGCCTCTACGACAGGATGGTCGAGCTTCGGGCCTCCTCGCCGCGCTACGTGATGCACGATGGTCCGCCCTACGCTAACGGCCATCTGCATCTCGGGACGATCCTGAACAAGATCCTCAAGGACATAGTCGTCAAATACAAAACCATGTCCGGGCACCGCTGCGAGTTCGTGCCCGGGTGGGATTGCCACGGATTGCCGATAGAGCTCGAGGTCGACCGCAAGCTGGGGCCGAAGAAGCGGGAGATGGAGCCCGCATCTATAAGGCGCGCGTGCCGCGAGCACGCGGCGAAGTTCGTGGATATTCAGCGCGAGGAGTTCAAGAGGCTAGGGGTCGTGGGCCGCTGGGAGAAGCCCTACATCACGATGTCCTACGACTACGAGGCCTCGATCGCGCGCGAGTTCGGCAAATTCGTTCAGAACGGCTCGCTGTACAAGGGTAAGAAGCCGATCTACTGGTGCGCCTCCTGCCGAACCGCGCTGGCGGAGGCGGAGGTCGAGTACGCCGGGCACTCATCCCCTTCCATCTACGTAAAGTTCAGGCTCAAGGACGACGCCGAGTTGCGAAGCGCATGGAAGCTCGCCGATGAGCCGATCCACCTCGTCATATGGACGACTACCCCGTGGACGATCCCGGCGAATCTCGCGATCGCTCTCAACCCCAACCTTCCCTACGTTGCCGCCAAAGTTGACGACGAGATATGGATAGTCGCCGAGGGGCTGCTCGACGGCGTGATGGAAGCGGTTGGCAGGAAATACTCCACGATAGTGGGAAGGCCCGACGCTGCGAAGCTCGAGCACAAGCGCTGCCGCCATCCGCTCATAGAGCGCGACTCCCTCGTGATACTCGGCGAACACGTGACGCTCGAGGCCGGGACCGGCGCGGTTCACACGGCGCCGGGGCACGGCCAGGAGGACTATGACGTCGGTATGCGCTACGGCCTCGAGGTTCTGGCGCCGGTCGACGATTCCGGGAAGTTCACCGCCGAAGCCGGGCTACCCTGGCTCACCGGCATCTTCGTGGAGAACGCGAACGAAACGATACTCGAAAAGCTGACCGAGGCCGGCGCGCTCGTGAAGTCGCAGGTGATAGAACACCAGTACCCGCATTGCTGGCGCTGCAAGAGGCCGGTCATCTTCCGCTCGACGGACCAGTGGTTCATATCTATGGAGAAAAACGACCTCCGGAAGAAGGCGATGGCGGCGGTGGAGAAGGTGCAGTGGATCCCGCCCTGGGGGCAGAACCGTATAGGTGGCATGATAGCGACGCGTCCGGACTGGTGCGTGTCGCGCCAGCGCCTGTGGGGGGTGCCGGTAGTAGCGCTCGTATGCGAGGCGTGCGGGGAGTCCAACGCCACGAAGGAAGTCGTGGATATCGCCGCCGCCCTCTTCGAGAAGGAGG
>DAONII010000397.1:0-1509 GCA_035405085.1 bacterium
CTCCATCGTCCCCGGCACCGAGGTGGCGATGGTCGTGGATACGCTGGGCGGAGCCGAATACACGGGTAAGATCGTCACGCAAAGCCCGGTGGTCGACGACAGGACGCGAACCGCAAACGTGGAGCTCGAGGTCGAGAACGCCGACGGGAGGCTGCGCCACGGGATGTTCGGGCGCATGAAGCTCGTCGTGGAGAGGCGCGACGACGTTCTGTCCGTTCCGCTGGGCTCCGTATCCTGGGAGGGCGAGAAGACGATCGTCTACAGGCTGGAGGGAGGCGAGGTGCGCCGGGTTGAGGTTAAGCCGGGCCTGCGCAACTCATCCAAGGTCGAGATCGCGGGAGGGGTTTCGGAAGGCGACCGGGTCGTCGTGGGCGGGCTCATAGATCTGGAGAACGGCGAAAAGGTCGAGGTGAGGGGGCGGGAAGCTGGGAACGGGGAACGGGGGGGCGGCGCAAAGTGAAGGCGGTCGACACATTCATAAGAAGGCCGGTCTTCGCCACGACGATCATCCTCGCGATGGTCGTCCTCGGCATCTTTTCGTTCATCAGGCTGGGCGTGGACCTCATGCCCAAGGTGGAGTTTCCGATAGTCATAGTCACCACCGAGCTCTTGGGCGCGAGCCCCGAGGAGGTGGAGACCGAGATAAGCAAGCGCATCGAGGAGTCGGTGAACACCATAGCCGGCCTCGACGAGATACAGTCGTTCTCGTACGAGGGGCGCTCTCAGGTCGTGGCGCAGTTCGTCCTTGAGAAGGACCCGGATGTCGCGGCGCAGGAGGTGCGCGACCGCGTCAACCGGGTCATAAACGATCTCCCCGAGGGCACGAAGCAGCCGGTGGTCGAGAAGTTCGACATCGCCGGCGCCCCGGTCGTTCAGGTCGTAATCAGCGGCGATCTTCCGGTGCGGGACCTCACCCGAATAGCGCGCAAGCGCGTGAAGGAGATGCTCGAGACCGTAGACGGCGTCGGGGACATAAGGGTGATAGGGGCCCCCGAACGCGAGATACACGTCCGAGTCGATCCGGCGAGGCTCGCCGCTCACGATTTCTCGGTCATCGATATCGAGAGCGCGCTGAAGACGAACAATATCGAGCTGCCCGGCGGTTATCTGACCGAGGAGCCGCGGGAGATAACGGTCCGGACGATGGGCAAGATAGTCGATCCCGCCGATTTCGGAGCGATTCCCGTACAGACCTACGGCAGCACCCCGGTGCTCATACGGGATGTGGCGGACGTAGTGGACACCGACGAGGTGCGCAGGTCCTTCTCGAGGCTCAACGGGCAGCCGTGCATAACGCTGCTGATACGCAAGCAGTCGGACGCGAACACCGTCGAGGTCGCGGAGCTAATACGGCAGAGGGTCGCCGAGATAGAGGGGATCCTCCCCCCCGGCGTCAGGATACAGATCATCCAGGACCAGTCGAAGTTCATACTCGCGGCGGTGCGCTCGCTGGAGGAGGACCTCGTCCTGGGCGCGGTGCTCGTCGCCCTGACCGTCTTCGTGTTCATA
>DAONII010000398.1:0-1506 GCA_035405085.1 bacterium
GGCACTTCTCGATATTCTTCCCGGCCCTCGTCTTCGGCTATCTGCGCGAGCGCACCGGTTCCATCACCGCTCCGGCCCTCTTTCATGCCGCCTCCAACATCCTGATGGACTGGATAGCCCGCAGCTATATCCCGGCTTGAGAAGCCGCTCAGACCTCCGGCACGTTTTTCTAAAGGCCCCCCTGTGAGACTGTGGCCGGTTTATGATGTCCCGTCAGAGTGCCTGCGGCGAGCCGATATCCGCCTTTTTATCGGATCTTTTTGTGCATGGCGAAGAGGCAGAGGTGGCTTATCGGGCATTCCCAGCAGCGTGGGTTCCGGGCGGCGCAGAGCGTTCTGCCGTGGTTTATGAGCCAGAAGTGCGCTGCGCCGAGCTTTCGCCGCGGTATGATCTTTGTCAGCGCCTTCTCGGTCTTCTCGGGTGTGGCGGCGCGGGCGAGCCCGATGCGGTTCGCCACGCGGAAGACGTGCGTGTCCACCGGCATCGCCGGGACGCCGAACGATTTTATGAGGACGACGTTGGCGGTCTTTCTGCCGACCCCTGCAAGTTCGGTCAGCTCCTCGAGCGTGCCGGGGACTTTGCCGCCGAATTTCTCCACGAGCGTCTTTGCCGCCGCAACTATGTTTTTGGTTTTTGCCTTATAAAGCCCCACCGACCTGATGATTTTCTCAACGCTGCGCCTCTTCGCCGAAGCGAGCTTTGCGGGGGTAGGGTACACGAAAAAGAGGTTTGGCGTGACGAGGTCGACCTGTGCGTCGGTCGTCTGCGCGGAGAGGATCGTCCCTATCAGAGTGCGGAAGGGGTCGCTTTTCTCGGCCCACGGCCTTTCGCCGCGGGGATAGCGTCGGGAGAGAGCGGCCAGGATTCTCTCAACTTCGGCGGGGGAGAACATGGAAGGGGTCGTAACAGGCGGGTGGATTCAAGGCAAGCAAAGCACGCAAGGCAAGCAAAGGAGCTCAGAGGCAAGAGGCAAGGTCAGTAGCGGCGGATGACGGCGCGGACTATTCCGCCGAGCGTGAGTTCCCCCTTCGGACGGATGACCGGGTATTTGGAGTTCGCGGGCACGAGCTCCACGCCGGAGGAGGTGCGGCGGTAGTATTTGAGCGTCCACTCGTTGTCCACGCAGCCCAGGACGATGTCGCCGTTTCTGGGGTTCTGGCCGCGCTCGATTATAACGAGGTCGCCTTCATGGATGCCCTCGTCGATCATCGAATCGCCCGAGACCTTCAGCAGGAACGAGGCTTCGGGCTTATCGATGAGGTAGTCGTCGAGCGAGAGGGTGTCGATGAGCTCCTCCTCGGCGGGCGAGGGGAAGCCGGCCTGAACGTAGCCGACGAGCGGTATGCCGAGCCGATCGCTCTTGGGGAGGAGGTGCCCGGTTGCGTCCTTCTCCACGTAGCCTTCGTCGATGAGCTTTTTCGCCAGCCTGAAAGCGGCGTTCTTGGAGCTGTAGCCGAAGACGCGGCACATCTCGGAGTATGTGGGAAGGCGTTTGTTGCTCCTGTA
>DAONII010000399.1:0-1506 GCA_035405085.1 bacterium
GTGGTGCAGCGCGCCGCGCGCAAAGGCCGCAATCCCCGCACCGGCGAGGAGATCCGCCTGACCTCCGATTTGCCGGCGTATTTTACCGGGATTCTGAGCAAACTCGGCCCGCCCTGCGGTTGACTTTTTCGCCGTCTGTTGTAAAATAGATCCACAGATATGAAATCAGGGGGTATATACCATGCTCTGGAATATTATTGTGACCATTCTTATCGGCGCCCTTGCCGGCTGGCTGGCTGGGCTTATCATGAAGGCAAAGGGCGGTTTCTGGTTCAACGTGGTGCTGGGTATCGTCGGCTCCTTCGTCGGCTACTTCCTCGCGGGGTTCATTGGAATCACGGCCTCCAGAGTCAGCATCGGCGGTGTGCTGATCTCCGTCGCCGGCGCCTGCCTCGTCATCTGGCTCGTCCGCAAGATCGCCGGAAAAAAGAAATAAGCCCCCGTATCCGGGAGCTCGAGGGGGAGGTATGTCGCCTCCCCCTTTCGCATGGGGTGAGCGCGACGGTTTCCTTTTAACTTTCCCGCATGGGGGTCCGAGGGGGAGGTGTCGCGCCTCCCCCTCGAATTGTATCAATTGCCGCGCGCAGCGCGACCAACATAAAAAAGCACAGCCTTTCGGCTGTGCTTTTTTATGTTGGCGTCGACCTATTTTCCCGGTCCGTCACCAGACAAGTATCGTCGGCACTGATGAGCTTAACTACCGTGTTCGGAATGGGAACGGGTGGACCCTCATCGTTATTGACACCAACTACAAAATTGGATATAAACTTAACCAAACCGTTGGCTTTTTAATGGTGACCCGTGGGAGAGTCGAACTCCCGATTGGGGCGTGAGAGGCCCCCGTCTTGACCACTTGACCAACGGGCCATATCATGCCCGCAAAGCGGGCTTGGTACACCATCAGGGACTCGAACCCTGGACACCCTGATTAAGAGTCAGGTGCTCTACCAGCTGAGCTAATGGTGCGTGTAGGTCGCTCAGGGTGTTTGGTTCGTGGATATCGCATCTTTCGTCCTTATCGCGGCGAAGCCCAGCGGAGCGGGTTCGACGCGAAGAGGAGCGGCTCCCGGAGGTGGATGTCTTCACCGACAGGCGGAGACAGGAACCGGCAGGGAGTGAGCGACGACTGCACCTTCAAAACTGAACAGAGATATTGGAGTTTGCAAGGCTTCGCCTGCATATTCTTGTAGGTCAAGCCCTCGGGTTATTAGTACCGGTCAGCTGAACATGTTACCATGCTTACACCTCCGGCCTATCGACCATGTAGTCTACATGGACCCTTACTCCTAATGGATGGGAGATCTTATCTTAGGGAGAGTTTCACGCTTAGATGCCTTCAGCGTTTATCTCGTCCAGACGTAGCTACCCAGCTGTGCCGTTGGCACGACAACTGGTGCACCAGAGGTCTGTCCATCCTGGTCCTCTCGTACTGGGGACAGCTCCCTTCAAATCTCCTACGCCCGCAACAGATAGGGACCGAACTGTCTCACGACGTTCTGAACCCAG
>DAONII010000400.1:0-1499 GCA_035405085.1 bacterium
GACGCCGAAGGGGGCTCTTCCTTTGTGGCGCGAACTGATTCCGAGCTCGCGCGCTATTTTATAGCCGGGGCGTTTGGCATCGGCGAGCTGACCGATGCCTCCGGCCTCGATATGACGATTGTCGAAGGGCTGCGTGGCCTTTACGGGGCCTGTCTGAAGGACGAGAAAAACTGCCTGGATTCACCCCAGGCGCGTAAGGTCTCATCGGCCTGGCAGGCGATCCTTGACGAGAGGGAGAGGGCGCGGGTTGCAAAGAGGGCGCTCGATGCGAAAAAAACGGAGGTGGCCGGTCTCCAGCAGGCGTACGAAAAGCTTGTCGATAAGGTTGTGGATCGGGGTCAGCTGGCAGTCGGGGTTGCCCCGTACAAGAGCAACATGCCGGTTTTGCCGTCGACGATGGAGGACTTCGAAACAGCCGGGCGCCTCTTAAACGGAATGATAGAGGTCGCGAAGGCAGTTATTTCTTCCGATGAAAAACGGATGGAGGACGACAGAAGGCGCGCCGAGCTAGTGCATTACCGGGCTGAAAACCCCAGTATGAGGGTGAAAATAAAGAACGCCATGGGGCCTTACTGGCGCTTCACTAAAGCCTATGACGCCGGAATGAAATGCATGCCTATGCCGCGAAATTCCGAGGAAGAGTACTGCGTGGAAAAAAACAAGTACGAAATGGGTGTTTGGCTCGAATGGGCGGCGCGGGAGCACCCGGAGGGCTGGAGGTGTCTTGAGTACGAAACTAAAGAGGTTTTGTTCACCAAGCGTGATTCAGGTGGAGCTACGTCCAAGACAGAATGCGTCCGATGGGAACCGAAGGGAAGGGATACGAGTGAGGAGGAGGCGGTTTCAAAGGCGATGAGCTACTGTTCCACCACCTGTCAATGACCGCGAGGTCTTTAATCAATCTTGGACTCTAACGATGAAAGGGGGTCGACATGGCTCTACCTTTGATAGCGGCGGGGATTGCCGGGCTCGCGGGTCTTTTCTCGTGGGGCTGCGGCAGGGATCTTTCTGCGGAGGGCGAGGAGGAGGCGAGGGATCCCTGCGACGGAGTCGACTGCTCAGGCCGCGGCGTATGCGTTCCCACGCGGGACTCCTTCGTCTGCGTGTGCGACCGGGGGTACTACCAGCAGGGGCCGGAGTGTCTTCAGGACGAGCCCTTGGAAAACGGGTCTGCGGACTCCGATTTGGAGGCGCTGCCTGACGACGACTACGATGATGCTGAAGATTCCCTCGGGTCGGTGGATGCGGATCAGGAGTTTCCCTATTGTGATGAGCGCAGATGCTACGACTCCCATTCCTACGAGTGCGGTTACACCGAGACCGCTACAGCAATGTATTTTCAGGTCCTTTGCCTGAACGGTGCGTCGATGCGGTGAAGCCGGTTCTCGTGGCAAGCTTCGGGGACGAGCAGCGCAAGACTATCGATTTGGACGAAACCTGGCAGCCCTGCGTCCTTCGTGAGATGGCCGCCTTCACCGCCGCCGGCATCGAGTCGGGCC
>DAONII010000401.1:0-1499 GCA_035405085.1 bacterium
GCATCGGCTTCGGGCCCTCCTGCGACGGCCGCCGCCCTCTCGAGACGATCGCCTCTGAGGCGATGAAGCGCGGAATGTCCGTGGGAATAGTATCGACCACGCGCGTCACACACGCGACGCCGGCCGGCTTCTACGCAAACGTCGTCGACCGCAACGCTGAGGAAGCGATCGCGAGCCAGCTCGTCCGATCCGGAATCGACGTGGTGATGGGCGGGGGCTGCCGCTACCTTCCTGACAAACTGTTCGCGAATGAAGATGCTCCGCTTCTGGTGAAGAGCATGAAGGAAGCGCGGCGGGCGCCTGCAGACAGGAAGATCGTTGGCTGCTTCGCCGAAAGCCACATCCCCTACGCGCTCAAGCGGAAGGCAACGAGATACAGCGGGCCCTCGCTTGCCGAGATGACGCGTTTCGCCCTCGAGCGGATATCGAAGAACCCGAACGGATTTTTCCTGATGGTCGAGGGGGGCCGCATCGACCACGCGGCCCACCAGAACCTCGCCCACGAGCTCGTTGCCGAGGTGCTGGAGTTCGACGACGCTACGAAACTCGCGGCGCGCATGGCGCCGGCCGGCGACACGCTCTTTTTGGTGACCGCCGACCACGAAACGGGCGGTCTCGCGATTAACGGCTACCCACTCTGGGGCAAAAATCTCTTCGGTTCGGCAGGCCTCGACGCCGACGGCACCCCTTATCCGATCCTCACCTGGGCGACAGGCCCCGCCTCGCTCTATCCGCGTGTGCCGGATCCCGACGACCCCGGTGAGACGGAGTCTGCGCACACGGCGGTGGACGTCCCGCTCTTCGGCTTCGGCCTCAAGAGACCGCTTGCGCACGGGACAATCGACAACACCGAAATACACCGCATCATGCGCGAGGCGATACTCGGCGGACCTTCGGTCTCGCCGGTTCCCTAACCCTCTTCTGCCCCTGAGCGTCATCGTAAGACATCCCAAAGAGCCCCCATCTAATGGCTTTTAAGGGCCCTTCTGAAGAATTTAAGCCGATAGCGCAACTTGCGCGTGTGCGTCAGCCGATAACTATATGGGCGGCGGCCGCAGGGCATCCGTCCCGGCGGGGGAAGAAGTGTGAGACGGAGGCGGGTATGATCTGCGCTGGAGAGACGATCAAAAAGGCGGATGCGTGCACCTTGGCCGCGGCTTGCAACGACGTCGCGCGCGAACCAATCGACTACGAGCTGGAAGGCGAGCGCGGCACGGTCGTCATAAGGGACGACGGCGACGGCCTTTTCAACGAGTGCGACAGGATCGGCATCGCATCCGACGGTTCTTTTGAGGATGAAGACGGCGCGGCGGTAAAAGAGAGGCTTGGCGCGATGGGGATAAAGGAATTCCCGCCGTACAACACCCCGCTCAAGGCGCTGACCGACTACGTGACGAACATGCAGGAGGCGAAGAGAATATCGCGCGGGCAAGACGCCTCTGCGATGCATGGCGTCGGGGAGAAGCTAGTCGCGGCCAGGGGGGCCGCGGCAAAGGCGG
>DAONII010000402.1:0-1488 GCA_035405085.1 bacterium
TGAATTGAAGATAGTCGAATGTGTGCCGAACTTCAGCGAAGGGCGGGATCGGGGAATCATAGACTCGATATCGCCCGATACCTGCGATATTGCGGCCGATATCGAGTCTATGATTTCCCGATCCCGCCCTTCGCTGAAGTTCGGCACACATTCGACTATCTTCAATTCAGACCTCCGGGATATCCAGTGTACGGCGTTATTAGATTAAGGGGCCTCCGTTTGCAAGGGCAGTCGGCGTGGCCCCCGTTCAAACGGCGGATATGCCCCTCCCGGGCTTGACAGCAAACGCTATCCCTGTATGGTCCCGGCTGGGGGGCCGGCGATCGTCGGCGCCCCTTTTTTCGGCCGAGTCCGTAGTGCGCAGTTCTCAGTTGTTTTTAAAGGCCTTTTCGGGGCTTCGGGGGATGGTGGAAAAAGTCTCTTTTTTCGCGAAACTTTTTTTCCAAAACGCCGACACAATAGCCGGGGTGCCGTGTTTTTTTATGGCTTCCCGACCGCAGGGCATAGGGTAGCAGATGAACTGCCGAAGCTAAAAGGAGGAGAGCATGGCCGGCAAGATCGATATGGACGCCCTAATCAACTCGGGAAAATTCGAGTATTACAAGCACCTCTTCGAGAAGATCAACGCCGAGAGGGCGGCGGTGAGCGACGGGCTTTCGCCGCTCCAGATAAACGGGACGCACGACGCCTTTCTCAATGCTTCGTCCGATCCGAAGAAGGGCCATATCTTCCTCGTTCAGACCCAGGGCTTTCTGCCAACGCATTATAACGGAGGCGTTCAATCCGGAATCGATACCGGCGGTCAGACCTTCTACGTCCTCAACACTGCCAAGGCCCTGGCAAAGCTCGGCCACAAGGTGACAGTCCTCGGACAGCGCTTCGGAAACCTGGGTCCTTATCTCCTTTGGTTTCAGGACCCGGGCGGCGGGGTCGTGGAGATAGTGCGCCTGATCCCCGGCGGGCTTAAGCTCGACGCGGCCGGGCACACGGTGGTGGGTCCATCGCTCACGCCGAAGGAGGAGCTCTACTCTAAGTTTCGCGGCATGGCCGAAGACGCCGCCGTGATCGGATTTTTAAGGGGCGCTTTCGGCTTCGTCGGGGGGTACACCGACGGAAACATAATCGGGGTGTCGGCGGCGCAGGCTCTGGATGTTGGTTCGATAGCCATCACCCACTCGATGGGGCAGAAAAAGGCGTTAAACGAGGGTTTCAAGCTCGACGACCCGTTCACATACTTCGGCAACTGGTTTAATTTCGGGATCAGAAAGCAGGCCGAGATCGCCGCCATACTATCCGCGTCCAGGGTCATAGCCAACGCCCCGGACGAGGCGGCCGCATACAAGGCGCTATACGGAGTCGACGATCCGGGTTCCGTCTTCTACCCGCCCGGCGTCCACCGCGCCTTTTTCACGAGCAACCTGCTGGGTGGTGGTTATAGAGCGGAGATTGATACTGCCAAGGCTCTGATCGCTCAAAACAATCTCGTGG
>DAONII010000403.1:0-1488 GCA_035405085.1 bacterium
GCGACGCGACGCCCACGGTGGCGAGCAGCGCGGCCAGGTTGATTCCGAAGTTGTTGAGGATCATCAAAACCGCCACGAAGGAGATGAGCGCGGTGGAGATGTAGCGGAATATGTACTCGAGGGTCTGCACCCGCTGGATGCCGCGGGGGGATTCGTCGGCGAGCGCCTTTCCCCTCTCGACGAAGACCTTGATAACTATCCGGGAAGCCTTCAGGACAGCGACGAAGCCTATGATGATGAAGAGCCCCCGGAGCAGCTGGGGGAAGAGGTGTTCAAACTTCTCGATCGTCGAGCCTATGTGGACCGCCCATATGGACAGGAATGCGGCGATGAAGGCGAGCCAGAAGAGGGCGCTTAAGCTGCGGGTGATGAAGCGGTTTTCCGCTTCCCAGAAGTTCTTCCAGAAGCCCTTCGATTTCCCCCTGGGCTCGCCGGAGCGCTCGGCGCGGCGGCTCAGGAAGCGCCGGGTTAGTCTCGAGGCGACCAGCGTCGCGAGAAACAGCAGCGAGGTGACGAAGACCTTGCCCCACGGCACGGAGAGCAGCCAGGTGTGGCTGCCCACCAGCTTCACGAAAAAAGCCCTGTCGAATACCTTTTCCAAAAGAGACATATCCATTGTGCGCCCCTTCGCCTGTTGGAGCCGGCACCGAAACCGGCGCCAGACTTTTCCGGACGTGAGAAAATAGCTTAAGCGACCGGATGTCAACCTTTCAGAACGGCAGGCGAAGGTTAAGATTCGCCTTGATACGCCGGCCGCGAAGCGGTTAGGCTTATGCGCTCACTGGCCGGGATTTTGTGGCCCGGCATGCAGGCGAACCATTCGGAAACGGGGTGGCGTACATGGCGGAGACGGAAGGCGAGAGCAAAAAGATTATATTTTCCATGCACAGGGTGGGCCGGGTGCACCCGCCGAAGAAACAGGTCCTGAAGGATATATCGCTGGGCTTCTACTACGGCGCGAAGATCGGCGTCCTGGGCCTCAACGGTTCCGGGAAGAGCTCGCTCCTGAAGATAATAGCGGGCCTCGACGACGACTACCAGGGGGAGGTCCACTTCGCCTCCGGCTATAGCGTAGGATACCTGGAGCAGGAGCCGGTACTCGACCCGAAGAAGACGGTGAAGGAGTCCGTCGCGGAAGGGGTGCAGGAGATAGTCGATCTCCTGCGCGAGTTCGACGAGATAAACGCCGCGTTCGCGGAACCGATGTCCGACGACGATATGGAGAAGCTCCTGGTGCGGCAGGCGAAGGTCCAGGAGAAGCTCGACCACGCGAACGCATGGGAGCTCGACAGCAGGCTCGCCCTCGCTATGGACGCGCTGCGCTGCCCCCCGGACGACGCGCTCATAGAGACGATCTCAGGCGGGGAGCGCAGGCGCGTGGCGCTTTGCAGGCTTCTGCTGCGCGAGCCCGACATACTCCTGCTCGACGAGCCGACGAACCACCTCGACGCCGAGTCGGTTTGGTGGCTCGAGCGGAACCTGAAGCAG
>DAONII010000404.1:0-1485 GCA_035405085.1 bacterium
CACGAACCACGAGAGAAACACCACCGCGGCCGCGAGCGCTATGAAGAGGATCGCGGGATGGGGGAGCGCGTTGCCGACGCTCTCCACCAAACCAAGCATTCGCTGTACGAAACCCGGCCTCGCCTCATCCAGCTCAGCCTCCCGCCCTGTCTCTTCTTCTTCAACCACGTCGCCTCCCATATGCAGGGTCGAACGGCATCGGCCGGGTGCCCGCGTAAAAGGTCAGGGCATCGCCGGCGGCATGTACTCCTTCAGACCATCCTGCCCCTTCAGCACCCGAAGGGCCCCGCCGACGAGCGCCTCGGTCTCGGATTCACCCGGCATCACGAAGAACGGCGCCAGAAAGCGCACGCGGGAGCGGACCTGGCGCACGAGGCTCCGGCAGCCGGCAAGCTCGCCGGTGAGAGCCACGGCGTCCACCTTCCCGGACAGGGCCGCCGCGAGCGCTCCTATCTCCTTCGCTACCTGGTAGGCCATCGCCTCCACGGCCCGCGAGGCCTTCTCGTCGCCTCCGCGGAGCATGCGGTCCACGCTCCCGGCATCGGCGGTGCCGAGGTAGGCCTTCAGCCCGCCGCTGCTTCGCACCCTGGAGAGGATCTCGTCCTTTTCCGCCCCATCCTCGAAGCACATCTTCACGACCGAATAGACCGGCAGCGACCCGGAGGTGAGCGCGGAAAAAGGGCCGTCTCCGTCGAAGGCGTTGTTCACGTCGATGACGCGGCCGTGCGCATGCGCCGCAACCGAGGTCCCCTCGCCGATGTGCGCTATGATAGCGTTTATCCTGTCGTGCCTCTTCCAGAGGTTCTGCGCCACCCGCCTGCAGGTCGCCTTCTGGTTCGAGGCGTGGAAGATGCTCGCGCGCCTCACCTCCGGCAGGCCGGTCATGTGAGCGATATCGGTCATCTCGTCGACGACGACCGGATCCACCACGAAGGCCTTCAGGCCGCTGTGGGAAGCTATCCTGTAGGCTATCGCCGGCCCCCAGTTCGACGGGTGGTGGCGCGATGGGTTCTTCTCCAGGTCACAAAGCATCCGCTCGGTTATCCTGTAGGCCCCCCCCTCGACCGGATGCAAAAAGCCGCAGCGCGCGGTCACCGCATCCACGGTGGAGAGGTCTATCCTGTTTTTCGAAAGCCGGTCGAGGATCTCGTCCTCGAGGAACTCAAACTGCTCCACCCTTTTGGCCTCGCTCATCGCCTGGTCGATCACGTGAGGAACGGACGCAGAAAAGATTGGGGACATGTTCTCGTAGAGAGCGACCTTAGTGCATAGCTGGCTGGGGCATATGACCAGGACGCGGAACCTGCGCCTGTCCTTCTCCTTGACCATCGAGCCCACGATACCAAGCGCCAGGGCCGGCAGGACCCAGCCCACGCCGTGCTCGGTGAGGGGCAAAAGCCCGTGAAGAAATTCCACCGAAGGGCTCGCAAGCCCCGCCATCTTCGCAGCCGAGAGCACGCCCGCCACGAAGGCCCCTGCCACCGC
>DAONII010000405.1:0-1484 GCA_035405085.1 bacterium
CACAACCGCGGGATAGCGGTGGACGCCTCGCTTGCCGACGAGGGGGGCAACGCTCTTCCCATGCCCACCGCCTTCGACGACTTCTCGGAGAGGGCCTCGCCCGCCGCTTCCTGTTCGAAGGAAGAGCGAGGCCTCTGCGCAAACCGCGACCTGCAGATCCGCCTGATGAGGAAGGCCGGCTTCGAGGTGCTCCCCACCGAGTGGTGGCATTACGAGCCCCGCGGGGTAGAAGCGTCTCTCTTTCCTGTCCGTTAGCCTTGCGGTTTCCTCAGCGTGCCGATTGTATTCTGTATCGCCTTCAGGTCCTCTTCGTTCGCGAGCACGAGCAGGACGTCTCCGCCTTCGAGCACGGTCGTGCCGGACGGCACTACGAATCTGTCTCCGCGCGCCACCATGACCACGAGGCATTTGTCCGGGATGCCCAGCTCGCCAAGCCTCCTGCCGACAGCGTTCGAGCCGTAGGGCACGATGACGTCGGTCAGGTCTGCGTCGATCGCCTCCGTCTTTTCGAACTCGATCGGATAGTTGGGTTTTTCCGGAAGATCCGCTTTGAGCCCGAGCAGCTTGGCGACGAACGGTATGGACGTCCCCTGTATGAAGACCGACGCGATGACGACGAAGAAGACGATGTTGAATATGGTGTCTGCCTGCGGGAGCCCCGCCATAAACGGGAACATGGCCAGGATGATCGGAACGGCTCCCCTCAGCCCGACCCAGGAGATCAGCGTCTTTTCACGGGCCCCCATCCTGAATGGCAGCAGGCATAGAAACACGCTCAACGGGCGCGCTATGAACATCAGCAGCAGGGTGAACACGGCTCCGGCTCCGGCGAGCGGGACTATGTGCGAGGGAAAGACCAGAAGGCCCAGGGTCACGAACATCGTTATCTGCATGAGCCAGGCCAGGCCGTCGTGAAATCTCATCAGCGACTTCTTGTTCGGGAACTCGGCGCGCGCGAGCATCAGTCCTGCTATGTATACCGCGAGTATCCCGTTGCCCTTCAGGTGTACCGCAGCCGCGTACGTGAGCATGACGAACGAGATCATCACGACCGGATAGAGCCCCGCGTATTCGAGCTTGAGCTTTCTGATGAACAGCACGACGAACTTCGCCATCAGGTAGCCGGTGAGGGCGCCGACGCTCATGTCCAGCACGAACATCGGCAGCAGCGCCCATGTGTCCATGTCCTTGAGCGTCAGCAGGCTGATGAAGCCCGCGGTCAGAAAGACCGCCATCGGGTCGTTGCTTCCGGATTCCAGTTCGAGCAGGGGCTTGAGCGGCTTCTCAAGGCCCATCTTCTTCGATCTCAACACGCTGAAGACCGCGGCCGCGTCGGTCGAGGAGACGATGGATCCGAGGAGCAGCCCCTCCAGGACTGAAAACCCGAGCAGCTTGATTGCAAAGAAGCCGGCCACGCCCGCGGTGACGAGCACCCCGACCGTGGAGAGCAGAATGCCCTGCCAGGCGACGGACCTGGCCTCCTT
>DAONII010000406.1:0-1484 GCA_035405085.1 bacterium
CCTGCGGCGAGGTTTGCGGCGGTGGAGCCGGGCCCCGCCGATATCCAGAGCCCCGACGAACGCTGCCGCTCGCTCTTGCCGTCGATCTGTATTCTGTAGCGCATCATCTCGGCTGCTGAGGAGCCGGCGTAGAGGACGTCGTTCAGGGCCGGCACCCCGACCGCCCTGCCGTCGATTGCGGCTTCGATGAGCGGGAGTTCCACGGCTTTGAGCTTTCCCGACGTTATTTTCAAAAGCTTTCTCTCGAGAGACTCCGAAGTGACCGCGCAGAAAAATCCGACCGATCGGCCGGGCATCGTGTTGACCCCGAGTATCGGCACCCTGCCGGCCGCGTGTGCCGCGGCGAGCACCGTGCCGTCCCCGCCGAGGGTTACGATCAGGTCCGCCCTCTGCCCGGGTTTGAGGTTTCTCCTGTCGATCAGGCGGCAGTTTATCTGAAGCGAGGAGAGAGTTCGGAGGACCTCGTCGCGAGCGTCGTCATGGCGGCGCTGCCACGGGGCGTGCTTTCCCCCCCCGGATCTGCCGCCTCGGCCGCTCCCGCCGATGTGCTTCTTGTAGACTACCAGAACTCTGTTGAGTTTCATGGGTTGGACGTATACTAATGAAGGGCGCCTCGCGGCGCAAGGGGATCGAATGATTTTCGGGGCGAAAAAGGCGAGGAAGAGGGTGGGCGTCTTCGGGGGCTCCTTCAATCCCCCGCATATCGGCCACAGCGCGATCTGCAGGTGGCTCTTCGAGCACGGCCTCGTGGACATGCTCTGGGTAGTGCCCTGCTACATACACCCGTTCGGGAAGAAACTTGCCCCCTTTGCCGACCGCCTCTCGATGTGCCGGATGGCCTTCTCGAAGCTCGCCTTGCCCATAGATGTCCTCGATGTGGAGCGCGAGATCGGCGGAACGAGCTATACGCTCCTCACGATAAAGCATCTTATGGCGAAGCACCCGGAGCTGCGCTTTCTGCTCGTGACCGGCGAGGACGTGAGCGGGGAGAGCGACAAGTGGCAGGACTTCGGAAAGATAAGGGAGCTGGTCGAGATAATCCGCGTGCCGCGCGGACCCGACTCTCCGGTTCCGGACGTCAGCTCCACGCAGGTGAGGGAGCTCATCGAGAGCAGGAAACCGGTTTCGGGGCTGGTCGAGGACGAGGTGGCCATCTATCTCGTAACGAAGGCACTCTACAGGCAGGATTCCTGAGAATTTGCGGCGTCAGTAAAGTCCGGAGCTGAATTCGACCCCCAGGCTGGGCGTGAACTCGTAGCGCTCCCCCTTCGGGAATATCTTGTGTGCGGAGCCCTGCGCGCCCAGGGTAAGCGACCAGCGCTTAGATACCGGGATCAGGAGATCGAAGCCGGCAGTTCCGCCTATGCCGACCTTCTGGTCTTCCCCGCCGCCGAATATCCCCTTCGTGCCCACTCCGAAATAAAGGCGTGTATAGCGCGTCTTCCACTCGAGGCCGAGCGAGGCGTCTATGTCGGTGGTGAGCC
>DAONII010000407.1:0-1480 GCA_035405085.1 bacterium
CGTCTTCCCGACGGCCTCACGGCTGAGGACGCAGACCTCCATGGTCTCGCCGACGAGGTTCTCCTCGCCGGTGCGCTCGACTTCGGGGCCGATCATTTCAGGCGCCTTCACGAGCGCAGCGTTTTCGCCCGCTATCACAAGGATGTCGCCAACCTCAACCGTGGCATCGGTCTGCAAGGGCATGCTCTTGCCCTGTCGCACTACTTCGTCGACGGCCGCCTCCCCCGGGAGCATGCTCTCGATTTCGCCGAGGCGCTTTCCCACGACGCCGCCCTTTTCCGCACGGTATGCCCGCAGGTCGAGCTGCTGCGCCCACGAAAAGGTTCCGTCGCCGCCCGCCTGCCCGGAATCCCCTCCCATCCTTGCCGCGAGCGCCTTCGCCTCCTCTTTGAGGTCTGCGCCGAGAAGTTTGGGTACGAGTTTCAGAAGGAGGATGGTGCCGGCCGTGCCGAATATGTACGCTATCGCGTAGCCTATCGCCACGTTCGCATCGAGCGTGCTCTTCTGGGCGGCGGTCAGGGCCATCTGACGTATCGCACCCTCGGCCGTTCCTATTGCGGCGGAGGTGGTCATCGCCCCGGCGAGGATTCCGGCTGCCGTACCACGGTCGAAGTGGAGCAGCTTTCCGATGACGAGCGTGGCCGCAAGCGCCGTGAGGGCCACCACGAGCGAAATGACTATGAACTTTCCGCCCGCCCCGCGCAGGGCGCCTAGGAACTGAGGCCCGACCTTGTAGCCTATCGTGAATATGAACAGGGCGAAGAAGGTGCTGCGCAGGATCCCCGGTATCTCGATGCCTATCTGGCCTATGAGTAGCGCGACGAGAAGCACCGAAACCGTGGTGCCCGGGCTGAACCCGAAGATCTTGAGCCTGCGCCCCGCCAGGTAGCCGACGGCCAGCGCCAGAAATATCGGTATCTGGGGATTGTTCCTGAATAGCTCGGCGATGTCGTGAAGCATGGTTCCTCCCGGCTCGTGGTCATCGGACCAAGTTTGCCCGCCTTTACTTTCCGCCCTTCCATGCCCTGTGGTACTCCTCCAGCAGCTCGCTTATTCCGCGCCCTATCGCTTCGTAGGCCTGGTTCGGAAGGTTTGCGAGCGATACGCGCACGGACATGTTCGGGGCGTCGAAGCCCCCGCCGTCCATGAGGACCACGGATTTCTTTTCGGAGAGACGAACGACAAAGTCGATCGGCTCGTGGTCCTTGACGAGGTGCATGGCGAACTCCTCGCCGTAGCGCTGCCTCGCGAGCTTGGGCACGTCGATCGTGGTGTAATAGTGAGCGGAGAGCGGGTCGTCCGGAACCGGGATCCCGATCGCCTCATACAGGGTGCGGTAGCGGTGCGTCACTATCGATTGGGTCGCCTTCTTGTACACGCCGTCCCTGTCGGTGAGGCTCTGCAGAGCGAAGAGCGCCATCATCACCTGCTGCGGCGTGGAGAGCCCCGCCGTGTGATGCAGCGCCACCGACCTGCTCTC
>DAONII010000408.1:0-1480 GCA_035405085.1 bacterium
GCCCCGCCATCTTCGCAGCCGAGAGCACGCCCGCCACGAAGGCCCCTGCCACCGCTCCCCTCCATACGTTCCTGTTCTTTATCCCCTGGCCGAAGAGCGCCAGAAGAACGAGCACTATGACCACCGGGTAGAGTGAGACGAGCGGCGGGACCGCTATCCTTATTATGCCCTCCACGCCCGCGTTCGCGAAGATGAGGCTCACCAAACAAACGGCAACGCACGCAACGCGGTAGTTTATCTTCCCGCGCGATATCTTGTTGAAGTACTCCCCGACGAGCACCGTAAGCGCGAGCGCAGTGGTCAGGCAGGCCATGGAGACCGCGACCCCGATGACCACTCCGCCCATCCCGCCGAAGAGGCTCTGCGATATGAACAGGAGCGTCTCGATGCGCGTCATCTCCGGGCCCAAAGAACTCGTCGTCGCCCCGAGGTACAGGAGCCCGCCGTACACGGTGGCGAGGCAGAAGGCCGCTATCGCACCCGCCCCGACTATCGCCTTCATCTGCTCCCTGTGGCTGAAGAAGCCCTTGCTGTGCAGCTCGTTCAAGATGATGATCCCCAGGATAACGGAGCCCATCAGGTCCATCGTCTGGTAGCCCTCTACGACGCTCACGCCGAAAGGATTCGGCCCCGATGAAGGGGCCGGCTCCCCTATCGGCGAATAGATGCCCTTGACGATGAGCGCCAAAAGGGCCAGCAAAAGCGCGGGGGTGAGTATCTGGCCTATCCTGTCTATGACCGAGAGCGGGTTGAGCGCCAGATACAGAACC
The DNA here is from genome assembly GCA_035405085.1 of bacterium. Taxonomy (GTDB): domain Bacteria; phylum UBA10199; class UBA10199; order 2-02-FULL-44-16; family JAAZCA01; genus DAONII01. The sequence continues at coordinate 771 of DAONII010000408.1, forward strand.
ACCGCGAAGAACAGGATTGAGAAGGGAAAGAGCCCGATAAAGTCGATGTTAGGTGCGATGCCCAGCTCGAATGTCGTGGCGCAGGTGCGCGGTATCGCCAAAAACGGGCCGATGGAGAGCATTATGATGATGGAGAGGGCGGTGGCCACGCGCGGGTCGACGCGGCCCGCTATCCGATCGAGCCCTCCGTCGGACCGGGCCACTGCCAATATCCCCATGAATGGCAGACCCACACCGGTGAGGAGAAAGCCCATTATCGCGAGCGGATACGACTCGCCGAAGATCCTGCCCAGCGCCGGCGGGAATATGAGGTTCCCGGCGCCGAAGAACATCGCGAATAAGGCGAAGCCAAGCACCAAAATCGTGCGGGTCATCCTTTTCATCGGTCCCCTTCCTCCGTAGTGACGGGAGCCCATACCCCATCGGGGATGCCGGTTCAAGCACACATGGGGCAAATCCGCCAAAAAAACCGCCCCCGTTCCGGTCTCTCCCGGTGGTGGCTGCGTTTGATTTCAAGGGTTTGCAGAAGAGGACAAACGCAGCGGAGAGGGCGCCCATCGGTGCGGGGGCGTAGGTTGGACCCGCATGGAGCCTTATCCACCCGAAGTTGCGTATTCGCGAAAAATATATCTAGCAACTGACGCAGATCTTCCAACCGATAATTATCCCGAAGGCTATTCTAGGGGGAGACGAAAGGGCGGCATGAAGGC
>DAONII010000409.1:0-1478 GCA_035405085.1 bacterium
TCTTTGTGATTATATATCCCTGATCGTCCATCTCGAGCATCCCGCGAAAGAGATCGGTGCTGGGCTTGTGGCCTATCGCCACGAATACGCCGCTGCATTGAAGCTCCCTTGGATCCCCGCTCTTGACGTCCTTGAGTTTGAGCCCCGTCACCTCACCCTTCTCCTCTCCCAGCACCTCCTCCACCACGCTGTTCCAGGCGAACTCTATCTTGCCGTTGGCCTTCGCCCTCCCCTGCATGATCTTCGACGCGCGCAGCTCGTCTCGCCTGTGTACGACCGTAACCTTCGACGCGAAATTCGTTAGATACAGCGCCTCCTCGAGCGCCGTATCGCCGCCGCCTATGACCGCCACCTCCTTGCCCCTGTAGAAAAAGCCGTCGCAGGTGGCACAGGCCGACACCCCCTTGCCGCGCAGCGCGGTCTCAGAGGGAATCCCCAACCACTGCGCGACCGCGCCGGTCGCGACGACGAGGGCGCGCGCTTTGAGGGCCTTCCCGTCCACCTCGAGCGAAAAAGGGCGACCTTCGAGATCGGCCTTCGTGGCGAGCCCCGAGACGAACTCGGCGCCGACGCGCTCCGCCTGCCTGCGCATCTGCGCCATGAGATCGGGCCCCGCTATAGGCTCTTCGAAGCCGGGAAAATTCTCCACGTCCGACGTTATCGTGAGCTGTCCGCCTGGCTCGGAACCCTCAATCACGAGGGGCTTGAGATTCGCGCGAGCCGCGTATATCGCAGCGGTAAGCCCCGCCGCGCCTGATCCGATTATTATTATGTTCCTTTCCATAACCCGTGCTCCTCCATATCCGTTAGAACGGCGTCTCGCTCAATCGGGTTTATGCAACCTACGCCGGGTTGGTTTCGGCTTTCCTGCGGCGCCTCTTCCCGCTCCTCCTTATGAGCGCCTTGTCTCCCTCGACCAACAGGTAAGCAGCGAGACCGAACCCGAAGATAGCGAGCCAGGAACCAAGCCCTATCGGCGCGCTTCCGAAGAGGCGGTTCATCACGGGCGAGTACGTGAAGAAGATCTGCAGAGCGACCATGCCGGCGCTTCCGTAGAGCACCCACGGGTTCGAGAAGAATCCCACGCGGAACATCGTGCCGGTGAGTGAGCGGCAGTTGAAGAGGTAGAACATCTCGACGATTACGAACACGTTGACCGCGATCGTGCGCGCCTCGGCCACATCGGTGCCGCCCAGGACCGCGAACTTGAACATCCCGAACGCCCCCGCCAGCATCAGAAGCGAAACGATGAAGAGCCTGCGCAGCAGCTCGCCGGTTATTATGGGGATCTTCGGATCGCGAGGCGGCTTCTTCATAGTCCCCGCCTCCTTCGGCTCGAAGACGAGCATGAGCCCCAGGAGCACCGCGGTGGTCATGTTGATCCAGAGTATCTGCACCGGGAGTATCGGCAGCGCCGCGCCGATGGCTATTGCGGCGAGTATCACGAACCCCTCCCCCATGTTCGTCGGCAGCGTCCA
>DAONII010000410.1:0-1476 GCA_035405085.1 bacterium
GAGACGGAACTTGAAGCCGGTGGCCAGAACCCCAGCGCCGTATTTCATGCTGCGCCGGAATCCTATCGAGCTCGCCTCCGGTAAATATTTTGTCGGGCAGGTGATCTCGCCGATTGCGAATCCCCAGTATATCGCCTGCGCCAGCATCTCGTTGTCGAAGACGAAGTCGTCGGAGTTGGCCGCGAGCGGCAGCGCCTCGAGCACCCGGCGCGAAAAGGCGCGGTAGCCGGTGTGGTACTCGGCGAGCTTGTAGCCCAAAAGCCAGTTCTCCACGAGCGTGAGAAAGCGGTTCGAGACGTATTTGTACAGCGGCATCCCGCCCTTCAGCGCACCCACCCCAAGGATGCGTGAGCCCAAAACCACGTCGTAGAGTTCCTGGCCGATGAGCGAGGCCATCGCGGTGATGAGCCTCGGGTCGTACTGGTAGTCCGGGTGGAGCATCACGACGATGTCGGCTCCGCGGGAGAGCGCCTCGCGGTAGCATGTCTTCTGGTTTCCGCCGTAGCCGCGGTTTCTGTCGTGCTCTATGCAATAGAGCCCCAGCGATCGGCAGATCTCCACAGTGCGATCCGGGGATGCGTCGTCGACGACGATCACCTCGTCGACGATCTCGTGCGGGATCTCCTCGAAGGTCTTCCTGAGGGTCTTTTCGGCCCTGTAAGCGGGCATGACGACCACGACCCTCTTGCCGTGGATCATGGTTTCACCTCTATTCGGCCGGCGAAGTAGTCCGGCAGGCGCGAGGGCCCCCCCGGAATGGTTATTCCTAGCGCGACGAGCTTCGCTGTAGAGAGAACCGATCGTGCCGGGCGTGCGGCCTTCGTCTTGAAGGAGTTCGACGATACCGGCGTCATCCCCTTGTCGATTCCGGCCTCGGCCAGGATGCTCTTAGCCCACGCGTAGGGGGTCATCGTCTCTGCCCCCGTCGCGTGGTAGATACCGAACGGTGCGTTCATCTCCATCAGTTCGAAGCTCGCGCGCGCCAGGTCCGGGGCGTAGGTGGGGGCGCAGAGCTGGTCGTCTATGAACGAGAGCTCCGGTTTCTCATTCGCGAGCTTTAAGAGCCGCGAAACGAAGTTTTGTCCCCCCGGACCGAACAACCACGAGGTGCGAAGCACATAGCTCTTCCTGTGGGTGTTCAGAACCGACCTCTCCCCCAGGAGCTTTGACTGAGCGTAGATTGAGAGCGGGTTCGGCTTGTCCTCCTCGGTATAATCCGAGGCCTTCTTCCCGTCGAAGACGTAATCGGTGGAGTAGTGGATCATCGAGGCTCCGGCGCGCCTTGCGGCGAGGGCGATGCATCCGGGTGCAAACGCATTGGTCGAGAACGCCCTGTCGGGTTCATCCTCGGCCGCGTCGACGGCGTTGTATGCGGCCGCGTTTACGATATGGGTCGGCTTGAAGCTCCCGACCGCGCGGTCGACCTCGTCCTGCGCGGAGATGTCGAGATCGTCCAAATCGAGGCCCAAAACCTCG
>DAONII010000411.1:0-1472 GCA_035405085.1 bacterium
TTTGCAGCATTCCTTTCGGCATCGACCCCGTGAAGTACGCGGTTCGTTTTGGGTGGGCCCAAAACGCCCGCTCGACTCTCAGCGATTTTGTTTGTCCTATCCCCGCCGATAAAATCGCCTCCGAGACGCCTTCACGGGGTCGATCCCTACGGAATGCTGCGAACTCAATTTATGGCGCATCGCGGGCCAGATGACACCGATGCCTCGTCGAACACATAAAACCCTGAGACCCTTGCTTTTATGGCCTAACGAGGCATCGGTGTGCTTGTAGCAAAATCAACGATTGTCCGCGAGTGTAGTTCGTGCGCTGCGCGTGCGGAGATGACCGGAGCCGCGACTGGGGTTTGGAGCGGCGAGGTCATGTCCGCTACAGCGCAGCGCATACGATACAAAACGAAACGAGCGGACAATCGTTGATTTTGCCAGCAAACACACCTCACGAGGATATCCGCTGCAGCACGGCGCATCAAATGCATGCGCAGCGAATGCAAATTACATTGCTTTGGCCCTGAACTGCCACCTGCCGATGAGAACCTTGAAAAACCAAAAAGGGCGCCCGACGGGCGCCCCTTGAATATCGCGATTTAAAATCCTGTCATGAGCGCCTGGCGCTGGGTATCTCAAGTATCTTCTGCGTCAACGCGAAACGCGCTCCGTCTTGTACCTCGGCGGGCAGCTCGGAGAGCGTCTTCTCCACCTGCGCCTTCCATTGCGGCGCGAGGTCCTTCATCGCCTCGTAGCCCCTCTTTTTCATGAGGGCCTCGATATGCTTCTTGACGATCGCTGGGGTCTTCTGGGCCTTTGTGCCGCCGTCGACAAGCAGGTCGAGTTCTGCCTTGAATGATTTGGTCGAAGATTCCACCGGCTGGCCGACGCTGTAGGAAAAATTGCCGGCGCCCTCCACCTTCGGAGCCACGCCGCCTGTCGCCCCACCGACCGCCTTGATGTTCATCCCGCCCTCCTTCTGAATTTCAAGCTATACCCTTCTTGTCATATCATGCATCGCCGCACCGCGAGTATCAAGCACGTTCATCACCGCCTGCTCCCTGGCCGACATGTCGAATGCTGCGGGAGCTATCGCCTGCGCACCCCCGCCTATGTCCAGCCCGGGAAACGAAACCATCGTGGACTGCTCCCTCTGGTTCTTCTCGGCCACCTTCTTGGCTGCCCTGGCCTGTCCCATATCGCCCATCGCGCCTAATCCGTACATGCCTGCGGACGCCAGGGCCATAGGGGGGAATATGAACGACAGCGGCATCGCTATCGCGCCGAGAGTCTTTCCCAGGCCGGAGAGGAAACGGCTGAACCCGCCCGGCCTCTTCTGCTCGCGGGCATGGGGATCCTGCCCCTGGACCATACGCATCTCGAATCTAACGAGATCCGGCTGTAAAGTATTGAGTGCCACGCATACCTCCCTTGAAGGATATCTCTCGTATATGTTATCGGTTTCGGGATACCCCGAAGTTGCTTCC
>DAONII010000412.1:0-1463 GCA_035405085.1 bacterium
GGCCCCGCGCCACGTCGGTGCGAAGATGATAGTCACGCGCGGGGAATCCTTCGGCACCGTCGGCGGCGGTGCGGTAGAACACGCGGCGACATCCGACGCGCGCGAGCTTTTGCGCCTTCGCCGCTCCGAGACCCGCCGCTATGACCTCACCCCCGAGGGCGGGATCCAGCCCTGCGGCGGCGCGGTGGAGATATTCTTCGAGTGCGTCTCGCCGCTCTTGCCCGTCGTTTTCTTCGGCGCCGGCCACATAGCCGAGAAGCTCGTCCCGATGCTCCCCGAACTCGGCTACGAGGTGACGCTCGTCGACGAGCGCGCCGAGCGGCTCGATCTACCGGCCTTTTCCTGCGCCGCAGAGAGGATCGCGAAACTGCCTGCCGAGGTTTTGCCGACAGTCGAATTCAGCGACGAGCTCTCCATCCTCTGCCTCACGCACGCCCATATCCACGACGAGGAGATAGTCGGATACTGCCTGAATAAGCCCTACCGCTATCTGGGCCTCATAAGCTCGCGGAAGAAGTGGGCGCTCTTCTGCGAAGGCTACCGGTCGCGCGGCGTGACCGAAGAGCAGCTCTCCCGCGTCTCGACGCCGGTTGGCCTCGACATCGGCGCGGAGAGCCCGCTCGAGATCGCCGTCGCGATTGCGGCGGAACTGATACAACTGAAGGCGAAGCCGGAGGACTTTGCGGCCGGGGTAGGCCGCTTCAAAAAATGAAACCTGCAGCGAAAATAGCGGGCGTGATACTCGCCGCGGGGGCCTCATCCCGCATGGGGCATCCGAAGGCGATGCTTCGCCTCGACGACGGCGCCACGCTCCTGTCGAGTCAGGCATCCCTGCTCTCAAAGGCCGGCTGCAGCGTCGTGGCAGCGGTCGTAGGCTCCATGGCGGAAGACATACGCGCCGGGAACGTGGAGCTCGAGGTGCTCTGGGCAAAAAACGAGAACTGGAGAGCCGGGCAGTTCTCCTCCGTGCAGGTTGGGCTATCGGCGGTGAAAAAAGCCGGCGCCAAACGCGCGCTCGTCCTGCCGGTGGACGTCGCCGGGGTGAGGGTGGAGACGATAGAGGCGATAATCGAGACATCGCTCAGAAACCCGCACGCGGAGGCGGTCCTCCCCGAGTTCGAAGGCAGGGGCGGCCACCCGGTCTGCTTCTCGATGGCGGCCGTGGACAGGATACTCGAAATGGATCCGGCTGATTTGAATTCGCGCCTGGACTCGTTCATAAGAACCTCGACGACCGCGATCCGCCTGCCGGTTAACGACCCTCGGGTCGTGCGCAACGTGAACACGCCGGAGGAATGGGAGGCATACAGGAGAGGGGAGCGGACATGACATACGAATGCACGGAAACGACGGCGAAGGCGAGCTTCTGGCCGCCGAACTTCTTTTTGGGTTCCGCCTGCGAAACCCCCGGAGGAAGCGGGCATGCGGGGATCAGCGTCGGGACGCACAACGACGCGTACGTC
>DAONII010000413.1:0-1457 GCA_035405085.1 bacterium
AGAAGGCGAACCGTCGGATTGCCGAGCCGCGTGTAGGCGTATCCGGGCTGCTCCCCGGCAAACACTGCCGCCCCCTCCGCGGCCGTCTTGAAGACGAACGTCGAGGTCTGATAGATCGCTCCCGTATGCGAGGTCTGCTGAGGCTGGCCGACGTGCTCGCCGGCGTGTATAGCGCGCGTGGCGAAGCCGCAGTTCAGATAGAATTCTTCGAGCAGCTCAGCCGACCTTGAGTCTTCCATTGTGCCTCCAGTGCGGGGCCGTAAATGCCGATGCCCTGCATATGACGTCAAAGCGAAACGCCTGACGATCTGTGTTTACGGCACGAAGACGGCCGCCGAGACGCATGTCGTCCACAGGCCGTTTTTGCCTATGGCTGACTGGGTAACGTTGGTCGTCTTGACTATCATCTTCATCATCCTCCACTGCTTCTTCTTTTCGTCGTAGCTCAGGTGCTCCTCGTCGCTGAGCCCCAGGGTCGTGGCGAGCATCGACGCGGCCAGATCCTCCGCATAGTCGCCGCAGGCCTTCATCGTCATCCCGGTCGCATGGTGTTCGCTCAGATAGCCGTAGCGGGTCCTGTCGTTGGGGACGGCGAGCCCTATGGAAGCGACCACGAGCCGCCCGGACTCGTCGCAAGCGTTGTCGGCCATGACGCAGTAGACTATCTCGCCGCTATTGAGAAGCATCAGCCCCTCGTCCCTCGGCAGAGCCCTGCAGTGCGGCGGAAAGATGCTCGACACCCTCACGAGATTGTACTGGGATATCCTTGCATGCCTGAGCGCAAGCTCGAACGAAGCGAGTTTCTCGCGATGGCGGCCTACACCCTTCGTAAAGAAGACCCTGGTCGGAATTATCATCTACGCCCCCCGGCGCTGCATGCGCCTCTATTTAAGGATCTCAGTGGTCGCATACGTTGGAACCGGTGACCAGCGTCCCGGTGAGGTAACCCTCGACCAGCATCTCCGGGGTCTCCGCAGGGGCTCCTACGAGCACCTCGATGCCGTGTTCGGCGAATAGCGCCTGCGCACGCTGCCCCATCCCGCCGGCGATTATCATCGTGGCTCCGCGCTCGGCGAGCCACGGCGGGAGCAGGCCCGGCTGGTGAGGCGGGGCATCGAGGTCCTCGCGGCCCACGATACTCTTCGTTGCCGGGTCGACAGCGACCAGCGCGAAGCTCTCACAGTGCCCGAAATGCATGGATAGTTTTCCGTCAGCCATAGGAACAGCAATCTTCATAGGGTCCTCCCTCTCGTTTCTGCCTGTCGGCGGACTATTCCCAACTCGTCAAGCGGTCAACACCGCAAAAAAACCTTCGCAGACCCGGCTATTTATTGACCTTGTGATCAACAGCTGAAGCGATTTCCCGGAATGCAATAGCGGGCCGCGAATCGGGATAAAGCACGACCAGAGGTCTACCGCAATCGCCGGATTCCGCAACCCCGGAGTCTATCGGCACG
>DAONII010000414.1:0-1445 GCA_035405085.1 bacterium
AGAGGGTGAAGACGGCGCCGGCCTGAACGAGGAGTTCCCTTCGCGTCTCGTAGTCGGTTTCCTTTTCCGCGGCGTCCATCATGGCTGTTCCGGCATTCAGGGCGACCTCTCGCGGGGAGGCCTCGTCCCCTTTCCGCCTTTCCTCGAATTCCGCCGCCCCATCAGCTTCAAAAACGAAGTGATCGAAGCTCTGCAGACACCGGGACCCGGCGGATTCAAGGGCGAACGGAAACCCTTCGGCGGGCGGGCGTTCTTCGAGCACCGCCTCGGAGGGCACGAGGGTTAAAGACGATAACTTGTTGTTTTCTATAACCATTTAAGCCTAAACCCCCATGGCCAGACAAACCCCGGCCAAGCTGCATCGCGCATTTATATTATCGGTTGAAAAATAGCGGAAGTTGCCCTTTTTAGGGAAAAAAAGGTGCGCTAGATTCGCCCCCTCGTCAAAAAAACACGCGCCGGCGCCCCCTCCCCGCCCTCTATCTTTATCGGACCGCAGAAGAGGTTGTAGGTGCCGGCCGGAACCCGGCTCAGATCGAGGCCCTCGAGCAGCACGACGCCGGCGCCGAGCAAAGGCATGTGCGCCGGGTGCGTCCCGCTCCTGAAACGGTCGACCGACGGGCCGTCGACGCCGACGAGCAAAAGCCGCTTCGAGGCCAGAAACTCTGCCGCATCTCCGGTGAGCGCCACGAAGCCCGGGTCGAAGGCCTTCGCCTTCGCGTGCCGGGCCGAGTTTTTCGTCCGGAAGAGGACCCTCTTCACACCGCGCCAGTTAAGCGCCTCAAGATGCCTCGCATCTATATGCCCCTTTATGCGTCGCATGTCGAAGACGCGCGCGGGGCCGATCAGCGCCTCGGGCCGGATCGATTCGAGACGGCCTCCGCCTTTCATCATGTGGGCCGGGGCGTCTATATGCGTGCCGGCGTGCGCGCCGGTCTCTATGATGCCCACCTCGGAGGAGGCCCCCTCTTCGATCGTCGCCGCGGTGCGGCGGCTAAACGGGGGGTCCCCAGGATAGGTGGGCATGCCGTCGCGCAGTGAAAGGGTCACGTCGTATATCTTCATGGCACCTCAGCTGAAATCCACGTCGAGTTTCCTGCCGCCTACCCAGGTCGATTCCACTGCGCCGCCGTCGCCGCGGTACATGAGAAGCGAGAGTATCTCATCGGCGCAGAGCTCCGAGAGCCTGTACGCGGGGTCGACCCTTTCGATGTCGACGACGCAGAAATCGGCCTGCTTTCCCGGCTCTAGGCTCCCTATCTCCTTCTCCATCGAGAGGGTGCGCGCGCCGCCCGCCGTCGCTAGCCAGAACGCCTTCTGCGGAGAGACCGCGCGTTCGAACTGCGTGTAATCGGCGTGGCGCATCTCGGTGAAAACCGACATCGAGGTTCCCGCGCCCACGTCCGTGCCGAGCCCGTAGACGACCCCGGCCGCCTCCACGCGGG
>DAONII010000415.1:0-1445 GCA_035405085.1 bacterium
CTGGCCATAGAATACCGCGACCTATCCGACCGCGAGAGCGCGAGGACGATAGAGCCGCGCAGGCTCGTCAACTATTCGGGCGCCTGGTACTGCTACGCCGTCGACGCGGACAAGTCGGCCATCCGGAACTTCAAGCTATCGAGGGTACGGTCCTTCAGGCTCCTGGACGCGCGCCATACGTCCGCCATCGGCGACGACGAGCTGGACTCGATGATAGACGGCGCCTACGGGGCCTACAAGGGCCCGACCACGACTACGGCGACTATCCGTTTCTACGGCCCGGCCCTGTCGATAGTCGAGCACGAGGTATGGCACCCCGACCAGGGGCTCAAGCGGACCGAGGACGCCGACGGGCGCGCGTGCGTCGAGCTATCGCTACCGGTCTACCGCTTCGAGGAGCTGCTCGGCCGCGTCCTGCGCTTCGGTTCGAACGCGATCCCGGTAGCCCCGCCGGAATTCGTCCTGGCTTGGAGAGAAGAAATAATCAGGATGCGCGGACTTTTTTAGGAGGTATGACAACTGGTGGCGTAGGAGGGGGAGTAGAATTGAGGGGACAGGGCTTTAGCGCGGCTAGCTTGTAAGGTTGCACCTTAGTTCATAGTGATTAACACCTCCTGATAGGGATAGATTCTCAGATATCATTAGGCTCTAGGTGGTGTAATGGACAATTATAGTGCGTAGCTATTCAGGCAAAAGCGGGTTAAAACCGATCAATTCCTTTGACAGGACACCGTCTCAAGTATAGAGTTGTCTCTGTTCACTAAATAGGAGAGACTATTGATCGAAGATCGCTGGCTGTCAGTCGATGAAATAAGCCAATACCTGGGAGTCAGTAATGACACCGTCTATCGCTGGATCGAAAAACAGGCCATGCCGGCTCATCGCATGGGGCGTCTCTGGAAGTTCAAAAAGGACGAGATTGATGGTTGGGTCAAGTCCGGTGGGGCCGCTGATCCGAACATGAAGGATTCCCGCCAATGAAAATCATCGATAATATCAACTCATTACTGGGTGATGATCTTAAGGTTTCACTTAAACCCAGAAGCAAGCTTAAAATTGCGGCCTCCTGTTTTTCCATGTATGCCTATGAAGCATTAAAGTCAGAGTTATCAAAACTGGATGCCCTTGAGTTCATCTTTACCTCTCCTGCCTTCATCCCCAACGAGGTTACGGACCGGCTCAAGAAAGAGCGCCGGGAGTTCTTCATTCCGAAGGCAGACCGGGAACGTAGCTTGTATGGTTCGGACTTCGAAATACAGCTTCGGAACAAGTTGACTCAACGGGCCATTGCCCGGGAATGTGCTGACTGGATGAGGAAGAAGGCTACCTTCCGTTCCAATAAAACCAAAGCCCCCATGCAGCAATTTGCCTGCATTCAACAGGGGCAGGAGGATGTAGCCTACATGCCCTTGCATGGCTTTACCGCTGTTGATTTAGGCTACCAG
>DAONII010000416.1:0-1431 GCA_035405085.1 bacterium
CGCCGACCTTACGGATGGGTTTCTCGACTGGAACTCCTCGAGGAGGCCGGTTATTCGAAGGTATCCATCGGAGGCCTGGTCGGTGTTCTCCTTTATGGAGCGGTGGTCCGCCGGGGATATCTGTGCCGCTACGGTGGAGGCCACGCGCTTGAGCTCCACGGCCTTCGTCTCCACGAAGGTGGCCCTTATCTGGCGCGCGAATCCCCACGCCCCCAGGGCTATGATGATGACGCCTGCCGTGCCGGTGATGAAGGCCCGGCGTCTGATCCTTGCTGTCTGTGCGTATGGATGCATGTCGCCTCCTTGAAGGTGCGCCGATTGTGGCCTTTTTTTCTCTGGAGGACAAGCGAAGAGAGAAGGGCGGCTTCGCGGCTCTGCGTCGCTTGGGGAGGGGTCAGGAGGAGGCGAACAAACTCACGTCCTTTTTATCCAGTCCGGGGTGTAGCCTTCGTATCTCCTCTTGAAATCCTCCGGCAGGTCCCGGTAGTTCCCTATGACCTTCCTGCACGACTTCGCTTTGCACAGGCACTTTAGCGTCCAGCCGTCTGCCGTTATCATCGAGTAATCGAAGGTGACCTCTTCGTCCTTCTTTATATCCCGCATCGCCACCAAAAATACGTCGTTTCTGATGCCTGAGTTGGGCTCGCAGGAATGGTTCGTGCGAACCGCGGGCTCCTTGGCGATTATATATCTACCTACGCCTATGTTGAAGAGGTGGTCCTGCACCTCCCGCGGTATGCCCTCGAGGCTTTCTATCGCTACCTCGGGGCCCCTGAATTCCGCTATGACCTCGTCTTTACTTATGTCGCGTACGGCGAAGACCCCGCAGCCCTTCCCCTTCGTTTCTTTGACATAGATGAGGTCGTCCATTGCGTGTCCTCCCAGAAATAGAGCATCGATTAGACAGCGGGTGCAGAGATTGCGTCAAGTGGGCCTATAGCTGATGTGACGTCTAAATCAACCGGAAGCCTACAGGTGCGATAGAGCGGTGGCTGATCCAGCTCTGCGCTCTCGATTTTTTCGTATTGTTATTGCGCGGAAAATTTTTCGGAGACCCTGTCCCAGTTTATCACTTTGAAGAAGGCCTCGATGTAGTCGCCCCTCCTGTTCTGGTGCTTGAGGTAGTAGGCGTGCTCCCAGACGTCCAGCCCGAGTATGGGCCTTCCCTCGCATGCGATCCCTGGCATAAGCGGATTGTCCTGGTTCGGGGTCGAGCATATCGAGAGTTTGCCGTCCTCTTCGATGTTGAGCCATGCCCACCCCGACCCGAAGCGGGTTGCCGCGGCCTTCGAGAATTCAGACTTGAAGCTGTCGAAGGAACCGAACGAACGGTTTATCGCCTTCGCGAGCCTGCCTGACGGCCTGCCGCCCTTGCCCGGCCCCATTATCTCCCAGAAGAGGTTGTGGTTGTAGTATCCGCCGCCGTTGTTT
>DAONII010000417.1:0-1426 GCA_035405085.1 bacterium
GTGCCGCCGAATATCGATCCGGCGGATTCGCATATAAACTTTCGTCTCTACGTCATCAAGCAGCTGCACGAGCCGCTGTTCTCGTCGAGCGCCATAGGTAAGCCCAAATCGCGGATTCTGGATAGCTGGTTTGCATCGCCCGACGGCGCCGAGTACACCTTCTGCCTCAAGCCCTCGCTTGCGTATTCTAACGGCAAGGCCGTTACAAACGAGGACCTCTGGGAGAACTTCCGCCTCTTCGATGAGCGCGGCTATCTTGCGAGGAAAATTGCAGGCCACCGGGCCGAGGGAGGCTGCCTCGCGATCTCTTTCGACGCCCCGTACCCGCGGCTCACCTGGGACCTGATGTCCTACAAGACCTCGATAGCGGACCCGGCGACGCGCGGCGAGCGGGTAGTCGTGGGAATATCGCCATACAGGGTGACGGAGATAGGCGAGCGGATAATCCGCCTGCGGGCGGAGAGCGGCGTGCGCTACCGGGAGATATCGTTCCACTACTGGAGGCCGGGCGACGAGGCGCTCTTTCGCGGCTTCGACGACATCAACATGGTGGTGGCCAACGACATCCCGGCTGACATCGACGAGTACATGAACCGATACGACCTCGCGATGATGAAGATATACGGCATGGTCATCAACAGCGCGAACCCGGAGCTGCGCAGCTACCTATTCAACTGCCTGGACATAGATAAGTTGCGCGGGATGACCGACAGGAAGAAGAAGGCGTTTCGCGACGTCGGCGGCGTGCTGCCGCTGGGGATGCCCGGCGCGGTTGCGGGCAGGGTGAAGCAGGAGTGCCCGGCGGCGCCGATGAAGAGGCGCACGAAGGCGAAGATGGTGACCTTTTACGAGGACTGCGCCGACGAGATGCGCGAGTATCTGACGGCGCGCCTCGGCCCGCTGGGAATTGACGCCGAGGTGAAGGTCGTGGACTCAAACGAGATGAGCTACTACCTGTGGTCAAAGGAGAAGCCCTACGACATGGCGATAATCGGCATAGACTCGCCGCTGCCGGAGCCGATATCCTTCTTCTCGAATTTTCTGCCCGGCGAGAGCGCGCTTACGAACGTGAGGAACAGGACGCTTGAGAAGATAGCCGGGGAGTACAGCGACGCGGCGCCCGACGCGCAGCGCGAGGAGCAGATGCGCAGGGCGAACATGGCGGTCATCGAGGCGCACCAGGTTCTGCCGCTCTATCAGGCCGACAGCCCTCTCTTCTACTCGAAGCGCGTGTCGCACGTGGGTGCCGACCAGTTCCTGATAGGCATACCGAAGATCGAAGAGCTCTGAGGTGTGAATGGACAGGCAACGTTTCATAAAGAACGTCCTGTTTCTCTTTGCGCTGTCGGCCATGCTCATGGCGGCGGCGCTCTCCTTTGTCGTCCACAGCGAATACGGCCGCGCTCGCGAGGCGGCGGGCGCAAAG
>DAONII010000418.1:0-1411 GCA_035405085.1 bacterium
AGGTCTATCGCGCGTATGAGCTCGGGCGTGGCCGAAAGGGGCCCCGATGCCGGCTGTCCGAAGCGCGCGCGCCGGGAGGAAGGCATGGATATGTCGCCGGCCTCTATGTCGATCTTCCACGGCCTTTGCCGGTCGGAGCTCCACCTTATGTCGAAGAGCTCGGCTGCGGACTCGTTCCACGCCAACCTGAGTGACTCGCTGGTCATCGGCGGCTCCCGCCACGAAGCCTGCCGCACCGTAACGCGCGGCGCGGAGGCCGCACCCGCCTCGGGCTCCTTCGCCCTCTTTCTGCACGAACAGGAGATGAGGAGCGAAAGGATCAGGCAAACGATCGCGGCTCTCTTCATCATGAGCTCCCCTTGAGCAGAAATGCGCGGATAAAAGCGTCTATCTCCCCGTCCAGAACCGCATCCGCATTCCCCATCTCGATGCCGGTGCGGTGGTCCTTCACCATCCGGTAGGGCTGCATCACGTACGAGCGTATCTGCGAGCCCCACTCTATCTTCTTCTTCCCCTTCTCTATCTCTGCCTGCTCCGCGCGCTTCTTCTCCATCTCGAGTTCGTAGAGCTTGGCGCGCAGCATTCGCATCGCGAGCTCCCTGTTCTGGTGCTGGCTGCGCTCGCTCTGGCACGCCGCGACGGTGTTCGTGGGGAGGTGGGTGATCCGGACCGCGGATTCCGTCTTGTTCACGTGCTGCCCCCCGGCCCCCCCGGATCGGAACGTGTCGATCCTCAGATCGTCGTCGCGTATGTCGATCTCGATGTCGTCCTCTATGTCGGCGTAGACATAGACCGAGGCGAAGGAGGTGTGCCTGCGCTTGTTCGCGTCGAATGGGGATATTCGCACAAGCCGGTGCACGCCGTTCTCGGCCTTCAGATATCCGAAGGCGTACTCGCCCGCCACCGTCAGCGTTACCGAACGGAAGCCCGCGCCGTCTCCGGGCGTGAAATCAACCACGTCGTTTTTGAAGCCGCGGGCGTCCGCCCAGCGGCGATACATCCTGAGGAGTATCTCCGCCCAGTCGCAGGCCTCGGTACCGCCGGCCCCGGCATTTATCGTGAGTATGGCGGATGACTTGTCGGTTTCGCCCGAGAGCATCCTCTCGAACTCTATCGCCTCTATCGCCGCCTCGATTTTCGAAAGGCCCTCGCCGGCCTCGGAGAGAAACTCGTCGGCCACGGCGCCCTCGTCTGCAATGAGCTCCAGAATCGCCTCGACGTCGGCCATCGCCTTCATCTGCTCGTCATAAGCGCCGACCTGCCGCGCAAGCGCATCGCGCTCCTTCGTCTTTTTGCTGGCCTCGCGCGTATCGTTCCAGAAGTCGGGGTCCCGGGCCAGCTCGTCTATCTCCGCAAGCCTTCTGCGTTTGCCGTCCAGGTCAAAGATGCCCCCGTATGAGGTGAAGCTTCT
>DAONII010000419.1:0-1410 GCA_035405085.1 bacterium
AACGCAGGCGCTCGGCCTGAATTCGAAAACGCTGGAGGTGGAAGATGACGAGGCAAAGGAGCATGAAGATACTCTTCGTCTGCACCGGCAACTCGTGCCGCTCCCAGATGGCCGAGGGGTTCGCGCGCGCGATGCTCCCCGACGGATGGAAGGCGATGAGCGCAGGCACGATAGCCGCGGGCGTTCATCCTCTGGCTATAGAGGCGATGAAGGAGGAGGGGATAGACATCTCCGGGCAGAGGTCGAAGAGCCTTAAGGAGATCCCGAGATCGGAGATAGACCGCGTTGTGACGCTCTGCGGGGATGCACACGAGCACTGCCCGATATTCCCGAACGCGAAGTCAGTCGAGCACTGGCCCATAGAGGACCCGGTTTACGCCACCGCATCCCCGGACCCGATGCCGGTCTTCAGGCGCGCCCGCGACGACATCAAAAAAAGGATGTCGGAGCTCGCCGACCGTCTGCTGTGATTTCTTTCAGCGCTTTTCAGGTCGGGCGCTCTCGCCGCCGACTCTGCCGAGGCACTCCGCCTTGAAAGTTCGCATATCCACCGGCGTGAGCTTTTTCTCCTGAGCGCGGGTGATCAACCGAGTGTGCGGTATCTCAAGGAGATACTCGGCCACGAACCAGACCGGCTTCTCGGTCGTCATCCACTCGAGTCGGTCGAAGCGCGAGAGGTTCACCGGGCGCGAATAGGTACGAAGGGTCCTCTCGCGGCGCATGTTGAAGTATATGTTGAAGTAGCTCATCGCGAGCTCGCGCAGCGTCCGGTAGACCGGTTCGCGCAGGCGGCACCCGGTGAAGTTGGACTTGGCCAGCGCACCCCAGCACCCGCGCTCGCGGTAGACGGCTATAACGTGGTCGGTGTCCCTTTCCGCCTCGAGGTCCAAGATGAGCGGCGGGTAGCCCAGCACGCGCAGGGCGGCCGCGGCGAAGAGCGCCCCCTCGTAGCAGTGCGCGGTGTTCTCCAAAAGGACCCGGCGCGGAGACCACGCGGTGGTTCCTATGTGGTAGGGCATGCTGTCCAGCGCGCGCTGCACGCCGAGCGGCGTCCTGAATCTTTTCAGCTTGCAAAGTTCCGCGGGGGTGAAGCCGAAGTCCTTGCCTTTCCTTTTCATCGCCTGAATCTAACGGGGCAAAAGGGCCAAGACAAGCACTAAACGCGCAAAAGAAAACGGGAGAGGCCATAACCCCTCCCGTTTTTTTAGCGCTTTGAAACAAACTCAGCTCTTGGGCACCTTGCTCATCGGGATGTCCATCGCCTTCGCGACCCCCTCGCCGTAGGCCGGGTCCGCCTTTAAGCAGTTCCCAACATGCCTGATCTTTATCATCTCGGGGGCGTCGCCCATCGCGCGCGCGGTGTTCTCGAAGAGCGCCTTCTGTTGCTCCGGGCTCATCGCTCGGAAGAGC
>DAONII010000420.1:0-1404 GCA_035405085.1 bacterium
TCCTTCGCCTGAACGCGCATCCAGGCAGCCATCCCGTCGAAGCCCTGGCTTTCAAACCACGCGGACATCGAGAGATAGAGATAGGCCGAATCCAGCTCGTGCTTTATCTGCTCGTTCATCGCCTGCTGCATCTTCTCGTTTATCATATTTACCTCCACGTTAATATGCCGTTGGTTTTTCTGATTACTGGTCAGCGATCACTGATCACGGATTCCTATCCCAACCCGACATCGAGCACCATCATCACCGCAAACCCCAGCATCGTTCCCATAGTCGAAGTATCGGTGTTCCCCTCTATCTGGGATTCCGGGATCACTTCCTCCACCACCACGAAGATCATCGCGCCGGCGGCGAACGCGAGCGCATAGGGCAATATAGCCTGCGATGAGATGACCGCCAAAGCTCCAAGGACTCCGGCCACCGGCTCCACGGCGCCGGAGAGCTGACCGTACCAGAAGCTCTTAGCGCGCGACAGGCCGGCGCGCCTTAGCGGCATGGAAACGGCGAGCCCCTCCGGAAAATTCTGAAGCCCGATGCCGATGGCCAACGCCACCGCACCCGTCAGCGTCGCCTCGGGAAGGCCGGCGGCCGCCGCGCCGAAGGCCACGCCTACCGCGAGCCCTTCGGGGATGTTGTGCAGCATTATCGCCAGGAAGAGGAGCGTCGAGCGCTTCCAGGACGTGTGAACGCCCTCCGCTTCCTCGACTCGAAGGCCCGGGTGCAGGTGAGGCAGGAGCTTGTCGGTGAGTCTCAAGACCGCACCGCCGGCGAGAAAACCCACGAGGGACGGAAACCACGACCCCAGGGGGTGCCCTTCGGACATAGCGATGGCGGGCATCAGAAGCGACCATACGCTGGCCGCTATCATCACTCCGGCAGCGAAGCCGAGCATGAGATCGAGGAACTTGCGGGAGGGATCGCGGCGCAGAAAAACCGCGGCGGCCCCGGACGCGGTCATCGCCCACGTGAAGAGCGTGGCGACCAAAGCGCCGCCTACCGGCCCCATACCGGAAAAGAGGTTTTCCAAACTCATCTGCCCTGGACCTCGCGAACCGCCTCTAGAACGGAGGCGTAATCGGGCTCGGACGCTATCTCGCGCACGAGCTGCACGTAGCGAACCATGCCCTCACGGTCAACGACGAACACGCAGCGCGCGAGGAGGTGGAGCTCCTTTACGAGTACGCCCCATGAATTTCCGAACTCGGCTCCACGGTAGTCGGACAGGGTCGTGACGCGCGAAACCCCGGAAGCGCCGCACCAGCGCTTCTGCGCGAACGGGAGGTCCATGCTCACGGTGAGTATAGCGGTGTCCTGCCCCAGCTTTCCGGCCTCCTCGTTGAACCGGCGCGTCTCCATGTCGCAGACCGGCGTGTCGAGCGACGGGACCGACGAGATTACGCAGAT
>DAONII010000421.1:0-1403 GCA_035405085.1 bacterium
CAGGCAATACCCCCCTCACGACCGCCCCGCCGTCGAGCGGCGGCAGCGGCAAAAGGTTGAAGAAGGCCAAAACGAGGTTGAGCACGACCCCCATCTGAAGAATCGTGTAGAGGGCACCGATCGTGGTCTCGCCGGCGCTTCCAGGAACAAGCATCGAGGGTGGAATCGACGGGAGCGCCCAGATGAGGGCGTGAGCCAGGACCCCGAAAATGAAGGCCAGAAGGATGTTCGATGCCGGCCCGGAGGCGGCGACCCACAGGTTCGACTTACGCATCTCCCCTTTGAGCTGGTAGGGGTTTACCGGCACCGGCTTTCCCCAGCCGATGACCGGTGCGCCGGTCAGTATCCCCATTATCGGCAGGATGACGGTCCCCACTATATCCATATGCGGAAACGGAGAGAGGCTGACCCTGCCCATCAGCTTCGCGGTGTTGTCCCCAAACTTGTCCGCGATGAGCGCGTGCGCAGCCTCGTGGAAAGAAAGGGAAAAGAGGAAGAGCGGATAGAATAGTGCAAGCCTTACGAGCGCGTTCTCCATGGCGGGCGAATTATGGGAAAACCCGAATAAAGTCAAAGGTTTTCACGAGCGCGGGTGGAACTTCCGGTAGAGTTCGGAGAGGTGGGTTTTCGACACATGCGTGTAGATCTGCGTCGTCGAGACGTCCGCGTGGCCCAGCATCGCCTGCACCACGCGCAGGTCTGCCCCGCGCTCTATTAGGTGCGTCGCAAACGAGTGGCGAAGCATGTGCGGGGTGACGTTCGTCTTTATCCCCGCCCCCCTCGCATACCCCTTTATCATCTCCCACAGGCGCGCGCGGCCGATTCCTCTTCCCAGCCTCGAGAGGAAGAGGCGGTCGCATATGTGCTTTCCGGCGAGCTTCGGCCTCCCCTCGTCCAAGTATTCGGAGAGCGCCTCGATCGCGGCCTGCCCCATCGGCACTATGCGCTCCTTGGAGCCCTTACCGACAGGGCGCACGAAGCCCTGCTGCAGGTTCACCTGGTCAACCGTGAGGCTGCTCATCTCGGAGATGCGAAGCCCCGAAGCGTAGAAGAGCTGCAGTATCGCGTGGTCCCTCAGGCCAAGCGTCGTCCTCTTGTCCGGCTGGCTCAAGAGCGCGTCCACCTGCCCCACGGAGAGAAAGTGCGGGAGCTTCTGCCAGCGCCCGGGGAACTCGATCTTTCCGGTCGGGTCCTCCTTTAGCAAACGCTCCCGGATCATGTGGCGGAAGAAGCCGCGGATCGCGACGAGGTTTCTCGTCACGCTTCTCGACGTGAGCTTCGCCTCGTGGAGCTCCACAAGATAAGCGAGGACGTCCGGCTCGGTGGCGGAGGCGGCGTCCTCTTTCCCGCGCCCGGTCAGAAACTGCGCGAAGCGGCGCAGGTCGTGTGCGTAGGCCTCGAGC
>DAONII010000422.1:0-1393 GCA_035405085.1 bacterium
CCGCGCATGTCGTCTCCGCACGGCGAGTCCGTCTCCACGGCCGCCTTCCCCTCTATCTGGGCGCGTGTCACCGAGACATCGTATCTTATGCGACCGACGACCTTCGCCCCGGATTGAGCGGCCTTCTTCTCTATCCGGGCCGCCATCTCCGGATTGATATCCCATTTGTTCACGCATACGGCGGCCGGGATCCTGAAGTGCCCGGCGAGCGAGAGCACCCTCTCCAGGTCGTGCTCTCCTGAGATGGTCGGCTCGGTAACGATGAGCACGAGCGAGGCGCCGGTGACCGATGCGATAACCGGGCAGCCTATGCCCGGAGGACCATCGACGATGACAACGGGATGACCGTTCTCCTCTGCGATCCTTCTGGCCTCGCGCCGGACGAGGGAGACCAGTTTCCCCGAATTCTCCGCAGCCACTCCGAGCCGAGCGTGCACCATAGGGCCGCAGCGCGTATCCGAGATATAGAGCTCGCCGCAAAGGCTCTCCGGGAAATCTATAGCTCCCGCCGGGCAGAACCTCACGCACAGCCCGCACCCTTCGCACGAGATCGGATCTATCGAAAAGAGGCTTTTTCCGCCTTCGGCGTCAACCCTGTTCACAGCGTCGAAGCGACAGAGCCTCTCGCACTCCCCGCAACCGGTGCAGTCGGCCACACGAATGACCGCCTGACGACCGCTTATGAAATCGCTGCGCTGCCTGATTACAGGCGAAAGGATCAGGTGCAGATCGGCCGCGTCGACGTCGCAGTCGGCTACAACCGAACGCCCGGCGAGGACGGCAAGCGATGCCGTGACGCTCGTCTTCCCTGTTCCACCCTTCCCGCTGATTACGACTATCTCCTTCATCCGGTTCACCGCCTCCCGTCGATTTACAAGAACAAAGCCGCTCAAGGTTTCGAACGCTCGTCACCAGTCCAGAGCAGAGGAAAGACTATGTCGCTCGTGCAGCACGGTATCCAAACGGCGAGAAAAAGAAACAGCGCGACTACCGCAAAATCGAAAAGGGTGACGCCAAGGCCCATGGCCATGGTCATATGAAAAAGCGACGCCCACGTGCTCAAGAAAACGTGGCCCGCGTGGGGAAAACGCGTGTTTCGCCACACGCATCCGATTCCGATGCCCACGAGGGCAAGCGGGTTCACGAGCCACCACTTTTCTATGAAGCCGAGGTGAACCCCCCTGTGGGGAAGGTTCAGCAAAAACTCCCCGGCGTAAGGTATTATCGAATCGCTCAACGTCGCTATGCCTACCGAGCCGAGGTAGCCCACGACCAGTGTCATCGGAATTCCGCCTCGGGAGTTGGCCCTGTATATCGCCGTTGTAACCATTGCGCTGATCAGAACGTGCATCGGGTGCAGGATCCAGAAGAGCTTCTCCGAAATACCGCGGGG
>DAONII010000423.1:0-1391 GCA_035405085.1 bacterium
AAGAGAATATCTGGATTTCAGGCAAGAAAGAGCCACCTGGCGAGGACATTTAGTGATGTCCCCGTCAACGAGCCATCGGTGTAAGTGATGAAAGGGCCCTCGACGCTGCGTGTGGAGTTAAATAACAAAGCCTGTCGGTCGGTGAGGAGCGACTCTGGCGGCGCTTACGAGCCGAACGTATGACGAGCGAAAATGTGGCTGGGTTCGCAACTTGCGAGCTGACGAAGGAAGATCCGCAAGTTGCCTATCAGATATTTATCAAATGAAGCATTTGAACCCAGCCATATTTTCGTGAGGAGTAGTGAGCGAAGTGCCGCGGAGCGAGCGAACCGACCGTCAGGCTTTGTGGTAACTCACTTGCGCATCGAGGGCCCTTTCACAACTGCCACCTGGCGAGGGTAGTTATGAAGCCACCTTCTGCTCAACCTTCAAACGCAACCCCATCGCCTGCAGCACCGCGGATAGGCTTTCAAGCCGGGGGTTTCCATTCTGCGAAAGCATGCGGTACAGCGAAACGCGGTTCAGGCCGCTCTTGAATGCCAGGCTCGTCATCCCATCGTGCGCCTCTATAACGTTTCGCAGCGCCACAAGCAGCGCCTCAGGATCGTCTCTTTCGTCGAGCGCCGCATTGATGTAGGCAGCTGCCTCCTCCGGGTCTTTCAAGGAGCCGAGCAGGTACTTTCTGTAGTCACCGCTTTTCGCAACCTTACGTTTTGCCATGACACGCCTCCAGATATCTCGACAGGCAAAGCTTCGCCCTTGCGATATCCCTCCTCTGCCGCCCCTTCGAACCGCCACAGAGCAGTATTACGATCTTGCTTCCTATCCTGCCATAATAGACGCGGTAGCCGGGCCCGCTGTCCACCTTCAACTCCTCCACCCCCGAGCCGACCGGCCTCGTCTCGCCGAAGAGACCGCGCATCAGCCTGTCGAGGCGCAGCTTGATCTTTGCCCTCGCGTGGCGATCCTTGAGCGCCTCAAGCCAGTCAACAAAAGGGGCCCTGCCTCTCCCGTCCACGTAATACAGAATCTCGATCTCTCTCATCGCATTGTAGCTCATAAGCAACACACCGGTCAAGCGCCCTGTTGCATATAAACAACACGCCTCCGCGAGGCGAAATAGCACGCGGCACCCATTGCAAAGCACAATCCGTGCCAGGCAATCGAAACGAATTTCGCATGAATTTAATGGCGTTTTCCCCGAAGGAGATCCCAGCCTCCCGTATCGAGTGCACTGGTTTTCGGAAACGGAACAGGATTGTCTTCCGGGGACACGAACCATTTCTCGTAAATCGTAAGTCGTAAGTCGTAAATGGTAACACGGATCTCGGGTCTCGCGTCTCGGTCTTCCGGGGACACGAACCATTTTTTGCGCCGCGTTGTTTACTGAA
>DAONII010000424.1:0-1386 GCA_035405085.1 bacterium
ACCAGGAACACCGTGGCGAACAGGGCCATCGCCAGCGTGAAAGGATCGCGCAGTATGTGGCGCACTTCCTTCCTCGCGACAGCTTTGATGCGGCGGATACGCATCAGCGGCTTTCCCCCTCAACCCTCTTTATGAAGACATCCTCCATCGAAGGCTCGATCCTCCGGATCTCGAAGCCCTCGAGTTTTTCGCATCGGGCGCCCCATCTGGCCGCGTCGTTCGTTCGGACGTGGTATCGCATTCCGTAGGGTTGTATCGAGTCTATGAAGGGGTCTGCCTTCAGCGAGGCGAGCCATCCGGGATCGGGCCTCTCGGGCGGCGTAAGCTCGTATACGGGTTCCGGAAAGGTCTGTTCCTTGAGCTCGGACGGGCTGCCAAGCGCTATTATTTTCCCCGAGCGCATCAGCGCTATTCGGTCGCATCTCTCCGATTCGTCCATGTAGTGGGTGGTGACGAACACGGTCCGACCCTCCGCCGAAATTTTTCCGATGAGATCCCAGAAGAGGGCCCGGTTCGCCGGCGTCACGCCGGCGGTCGGCTCGTCGAGGAATATTATCGAGGGGTCGTGCAGCATCGCGGCCACGAGGGCCACCTGCTGGAGTATCCCACCCGGCAGATCGCGCACCATCGTCTTGCCCGGGACCTTGAGGTCGATCAGGCCGTATAGCTCCCGAATGCGCCTGTCGCGGAGGGATCTGTCCAGCTTTCTCAGGGAGGCCGCGAAGTTCAGGTTCTCCTCTATCGTGAGGTCGCTGTAGAGCGTGAACTTCTGCGACATATAGCCGACGATCGATTTTACAGCGGTCGGATCCTTTGCCACGTCCGCGCCGCCGACCAAAACCCTTCCCCCCGTCGGGATCAGCAGGCCGCAGAGGCAGCGGATCGTCGTGGTCTTGCCCGCCCCGTTGGCTCCCAGGAAGCCGAAGATCTCGCCGGCGCGGACTTCGAAGTCTATTCCGTCGACCGCGGTGAACGAACCGAAGCGGACCTTAAGGTCGCAGACCTCCACCGCCGGGGTTTTACCCTGAACGCTCATCGCCTGTCGTGCCCCATGTAGAATTCGTCGAACGAGCGTGCGCCGGCCTCGGCCAGTAGCTTGCGCGGTTCGCCAGAGGCGATCACGCGCCCGCGGTCGAGAAGGTGCACCTCCTGGCAGCGCTCCGCCTCGTCCATGTACGCCGTGGCTATTACGATGAGGATCTTCTCTTGAGCCAGCCCGTAGAGCAGGTCCCAGAATTCGCGCCTGCTGATCGGGTCCACGCCGTTCGTGGGCTCGTCCAGAAGCAGCGCCTTCGGGCGCTGCAGGAGAGCGCACATGAGGCCGAGCTTCTTGTACATCCCGCCGGACAGCTCGCCCGCCTTTCTGTCCTCGAACCTGTCCAGCCG
>DAONII010000425.1:0-1376 GCA_035405085.1 bacterium
GCAATATTCCCCACTGCTGCCTCCCGTAGGAGTCTGGACCGTGTCTCAGTTCCAGTGTGGCTGATCATCCTCTCAGACCAGCTACCCGTCGTTGCCTTGGTAGGCCGTTACCCTACCAACTAGCTGATGGGACGCAGGCTCATCTCTCGCCGATAGCTTTCATGAAGAGGCCACCTTTCTCTTCAGGGCCGCAGCCCTGAAGACGCATGCGGAATTAGCTTCGGTTTCCCGGAGTTATTCCCCAGCGAGGGGTAGATCACCTACGTGTTACTCACCCGTGCGCCGCTGTACTAAGGCCCCGAAGGACCCGTTCTCGCTCGACTTGCATGTGTTAAGCACGCCGCCAGCGTTCGTTCTGAGCCAGAATCAAACTCTCCAGTTAAATCTGGATGCCGTCCACATCTATTCGCGGACGACGATATATCGTTAAAACTCGCCTTCAACCCGAAGATTGAAGGAGCCCATTCGATCACGCGCGTCTTACTTGTGATCCGCTATTCAGTTTTCAAAGAGCAGTGGATTCGACAAGCTCACCACACAGCCAGCACAAAAATCGCACGAACCCCGTATCGTCCCCCGCCCCGGGGCATCGCAAATGTGCGATTTAATTAAGTTTTTACAGCCAACTGCGGGGGCTTCCAAAAAGCGTGAGGAGGCTTCTACAGAAATAGGCCTTCGCTGTCAACTACCATTTCACAAATAAATCAGAAATCTCTGCGGAGTCTAAGGCAGACCTGCTCTCTGAATTTTACCCCTGGTTTTCAAAAAGTTACCGACATTCTATCACAGCGCACTTAAGGTTTCAACCCCTCAGCGGCCGAAGGATATTTTAGCGAACCTCCTCTTTCCTACCTTTATGAGCACCCTTTTCCCGGTCGAGAGCTCCGCCTTCGTATCCGAAACCCTCTGCTCGTCTACCTCCACCGCCCTCTGTTCGATCATCCGGCGCGCCTCCGACTTGCTCGAACAGAGCCCCGCCTCGACGATGACGTCGACGAGGGGAACGACGTCGCCTTCGGCGTCTATTTTTTTCTCCTCTATGTCGTCGGGCCTGCCCTTCTTCGCGAAGACGCGCTCGAACTCGTCGCGCGCATCCTTCGCACCCTTCTCGGAATGGAAGCGCTCGATCATCTCCATCGCGAGGTTCTCCTTCGCGATCTTCGGGTGCAGCTTTCCGATCACCAGCTCCTCCTTGAGCTCCTCTATCTCCTCAGCGGAGAGATCGGAGAGCAGCTCATAGTACGTCCACATGAGATCGTCGGAGATCGACATCAGCTTTCCGAACATCTCGCGCGGAGAGTCGGTGATGCCGACGTAGTTGCCGTAGCTCTTGCTCATCTTCTGCACGCCGTCGGTGCCGACGAGCAGCGGCATCG
>DAONII010000426.1:0-1367 GCA_035405085.1 bacterium
CCTGGATCGAAAGCGGGACCTGCCGGCCGATCCTCTCGAACTCCTCGGAGAAGAGTATGGCCAGAGTATAGGCCTCGGCGCCGTTTGCCGCGCCGGCCCCCCAGACGCGTATGCGAGGATACCCCTTGGACAGGGCATCCTCGACCACGCGCGGCACGACGCTCGTGCGTAGCGCCTCGAAGACGTCGGGATTCCTGAAGAATTCTGTGACGTTGATCGCGATGGAGTCGAGGAGGCGGTCGATCTCGCCGGGGGTGTTCTTCAGGAGTTTTAAGTACTCGGCGGCGCTTTCGGCTCCGCTTGCGCGAATTCTGTGGTCTATGCGGCGCAGGAGGCACCCGGGCCTCC
Source organism: bacterium (assembly GCA_035405085.1). GTDB lineage: Bacteria > UBA10199 > UBA10199 > 2-02-FULL-44-16 > JAAZCA01 > DAONII01. The sequence goes on from DAONII010000426.1 coordinate 349, forward strand.
ACCCGCTGAAATCCAGGTTGCGCTCTCGACCTATGTGCTCGATTATCGCGCCGTACTCCTGGGTTCTCTTCTCGGAAGGTGCAGCCATAGCCCCCCACGCGCAGTGGATGTAATCTATATGCATAGGAGCCGGATGTAAATCGGTTAGGGCAAATTCCGTCTTTGCAACGCGAGGGCCTTTTGCTAAAGTTGCGGCTCCAAAGGGGAGGACCGATGGAAAAGATACTCGTGGTGGACGACAGCGAACTCATAAGGCAGATGCTTTTTGACCTTCTGTCCGCCGAGGGCTACGGCGTGACCGTAGCCTCCGACAGCGCGCAGGCGATGGCCGAAATCAGGAAGGAAACCCCGGACCTGATCTTCATGGACATAATGATGCCCGGCATGGATGGGCAGCTGGTCACGCGCCTCATCAAGAGCGACAAGAAGTACGAGGGGATACCGATAATCGTATTTTCGAGCCTCGCCACGGAGGCCCACACGCAGCTCTCCGAAAAGGTGGGCGCCGCAATCCACATGAAGAAGACGACTCCGCCGGCCGAGATACTAGGAACTGTCAGAAAGATTCTGGACGAACGCGGAAAAGCCAAGGATCAGTAGAGAGCGCGCGATAGCTCGCTTCCCCCAAGAGGCCCGTTCGAAAGCAGGCGATCCTTTCCGTAGACGAGCGAGGAACGGTCAAAAGCCGCGTTCTTGAATCGCCCCGTATCCATTCGTATGGCGTCGCACGGGCAGGCCTCGACGCACAGGCCGCAGAAGACGCAGCGAAGCATGTCTATGCGGAAGCTCTTCGCCCTCTTCTCCACGGACGGGTCAGCGCTTTCCTCCGCCTCTATCGAGATGCAATTGGACGGGCATATCGTGGCGCAGAGCATGCAGGCGGTGCAGCGAAGCGTGCCGTCCGGGCGCTTCATCAGGCGGTGTTCGGCGCGGTAGCCGGCAGGGAGCTCCCTCTCCTGTTCGGGGTATTCGATCGTGATCCTGAACAGGAGAGGGAGCTCCCTGCCGGCTACCGCGCC
>DAONII010000427.1:0-1356 GCA_035405085.1 bacterium
CCAGCTCCGCAGCGATGCTGCTTCCGACCCTAGCGGCGACCATCAGCGAGGTCAAAACCGGGCCCAGCTCTCGAAATATGGCCAACCCGACCATCTGGCCCACATAGAGCTTGAGCCCGAAGCGGCCGAGGCCGACCGACAGCTGAAGCGCCATCACAAGGCCGGTGAACAGCGCAATTAGGGAGACTATCGAGAGGGAACGGTTGCCGACCATCAGGATCTGATGCATCAGCTCACGGAACTCAAACCTGAAGACGAACAGGCAGCGCGCGGCCTCCTTCGCGAGACAGGCCACTCCTCCCACGATATTCATCGCGGAGGTGACGCGCCTTCCTGCCCGCTCGACGAAGGAACTCGAGCCCGGCATTATTGTGTCGATTGCTCCTGAGGTCGACATTCGTCACCTGTATTCGAAGGCGGTGAAAAAGGCCTCGAAATCGGATGTGAGCCCCTCCGGCGGTCCGGGCGGGGAAACGGAGTAAAAATCAAAGACGCAGCCGTCCTTCCTGACGACCACCAGATCGACCTCGACCTCTACGCCGTCCTGGAAGCCTCCTATGCGCTGTCTGAGAGCTCCCCTGCCGTCCAGCATGAAGGATTTCTCTTCGATCAAGGTCCTGTTTTCAAGCGCGGAGGCTATGTCGCCGCCTAGAGCATCGAGACGGCGATTCGAGTCCCCGCTTCCGCAATAAGCGTCCGTCGATATGGAGCTCTTGTATGTCGGATTGTAGAAGCTTATCGCCCTGGCCTTCGTCTGCATCCTCTGCCACCCCTCGGGCAGAACGCCTACCCTGTAGGTGTTGTCGCGGCGGATGAAGACGCGCCCCTCGCGGTACCCTATGACGCCCTGGTAGGAGCTGGGCCCGAAGACGCAGCCGGCCGCGAAATGTCCCGCGGCCAGGCACAGCGAAATTACAAGAACGACTCCCCTCATGGGGTCGGACTATAGCCATAATCCCCTCTGTTGACAAGGAGTTAGCTGAAAAATGGAGCGGTCTTCCTGAAATGACGTTTCTTGCCTTATGTGGTTCGATGCTGTAAAATGGCGACTGCGGGATTCGAAAAAGGAGGAACCCAGTGACAAAGCTGAAAAAAGAGCTCCAATCCAGGAGGATTTCGTCAAAGTCGGCGTCGATATCGGCAAAAAAGTTTCGCAGCGAATGCGGCAGCATTCCGGGACCGGGTCCTATAAAACATCGCAGCATGTGTGGCAGCATCCCAGTACCTGGTCCGATTATCCGCAAGCGCTTAGAGAGAAAGTCCTAGGGTTAGATGTCAAAGCGCATTGGAGCTTCCCGTTTTAACCACAGTTTCCGCATCGGAAAACGGTTTTTTTTGTTCAACTCCCTGAGCAGG
>DAONII010000428.1:0-1345 GCA_035405085.1 bacterium
GCTGACGTTGTCGGATGGAGCTACGGGATTCTTCGAGCGACGGGATTCTTCGCTGGCGCTCAGAATGACACACTGAGGTCGTCAGGCGGAGCAACGGGATTCGGAGGGCCGCTAGTCATTGTCCAGCGCATCGCCCGTTGCAGACACCGATGCCTCGTCGTTCCATAACATCGAAATGTCGCCGCGGCGGGACAGGCCATGAGGGACCCTGCCGAAAGCCGGCGGGGCAAAGCGCAACCATGAAAATATAATGAGCGCACCCCTCGCGACGAGCGGGCCGTGAAGGCATCAGCAAACGGCGGTGTCAAAACGCGACTTCCAAGTCCGTTGGAGGTTTTATCAGGAAGTCGCTGTTTTGACTCGCCGTTTGAATGATGAAGGTTCGCGGCCCGCGAGTTCGCGAAGAGGGTCGCCGAGCGAAGGCCCGGGGACCGAATGGCCTGTCCCGCCGCGGCGCGCACGCACCACGGCATACGGAGAAAAATGGGTCACACACTGATCACCGATCACGGTCACAGTGCACGGGATTCTTCGCCTTCGGCTCAGAATGACACGCTGGTCACGAGTTCCCGTCTAATCGACAAACCCCTTGTACATCACTTTCGCCTTTCCCGTCTTCGCGTCTATCGAGATCTCGGCTACACCCGCGTCGAAGAGCCAGGAGAGCCCCTTGGCGCCGGGCAAAATGGCGAGCTTTCCTCCGGAGTGGTGCCCGTTCTCTATGGTCTTTCGCGCCTTCGCCAGCATCCTCTTCCGCGACTGTGCCGGTATCGCGGCGTCGCCTTTCCGCGCCGCGAGAAGGGAGGCGAGCTCCTTGCCCGCAACCGCGAGCGCCTTCTTGAAGGCGTCGCCGCGCGAGAAGAGGACTTCCTCGTCTATCTCCTTCGGCGCGATGGGGCGCAACCCCTTTTTGTGCGCGGTTCCGCTTCTGACGATCGTGCCGTAGCCCACCACGACTGCAGGGCCGTGCGCCGTATCGTAGAGCTGCTGCCTGAACGCGACCTTTTCGCCTCCGGCGGCAGTGATATTCAGCGAGGGGCCGCTTTTCGCGCTGTATTCGGCGTGCGGGTGGCCTGAGGGCCTGTCGGGCCAGATCTCCTTGTCCAGCCCGCGCCTCTTTCCCTCCGCCTTTATCGCGTTAAGAACGGCCATAAGCCCGATGTTGTTCTTCGTGAGCTCGGGAAGCGCGTCTATGAAGTTCAGGTCCGTCGCCCCGCGAGATACCGCCTCCAGGAAATCGGGCGCGTCGGGGCTCGGCACCGAGTATGAGCCCACATGCGCGAGCACGAGCTTCATCGTCGCGTTGCGCGCGATCTGCCCGAAGTAGGCCGGGTTCTTCCTGAAC
>DAONII010000429.1:0-1336 GCA_035405085.1 bacterium
GCGCTATGCCGCCCATGTGCGCGAAGGAGTTGTTATTGAAGACGATGTCGTGCGCATAGGCGAAGCTCAAATTGCCGGGGACGCTTACCGTCGCGGGATCGTGGCCTATGGCGTTCGGGGCATGGTCGGACCCCACGAGGATGAACCCGCTCTGGTCGAGCGCATAGCCGTCCGAATCGCCGGGGCCCGTCCACGTAGCGTGCATGAAGCTCAAGTTCTCGAACCCGATATAACTTATCGGGCGAGAGACGTCGCCGGCGCCGGAGAGAAGCGTCTCAAGAACCGGCAGCTCCACCTCGGCGGTCGTCATATCCTCCCCCTCGCGCGGGATGTAGTAGAGCGTGCGTGTGGCGGGCTCCAGGTACCACTCGCCGGCCTCGTCTAAGAACTCGTAGGCGTTCTCCCACCAGCTGAGGAGTTGAAAGTTCCATGGCTCTGGAAAGACGTTAACGTTTTTCCAGCAGTAATCCTGCATGATCACGTCCCTGTCGGCGACGACCTCCGCAACCGGGCAGCGCATCATCTTCCACTGGGTTACGGTGACCGCCTCGACGGCGGTCGGGTTTTGCCATGTCGGAGGGATCTGCGGGTCGAGGCCTATGATGTATTCGTAATAATACCCGGTATCGGTGGGATAATAGTAGTTGGGGTAGTCCGGCGTGCGCGCCCTGACCGCACGAGTGCCGTTCACGTAGAGCTGGCGGGGGAGCGTCTCGGTCGCGACCTCCGCCTTCCAGATGCCGAGACCGGCGTCGTGGAGAGTCCAGCCGGTTACGCTCTCCGCGCCCGAGATGACGACGGTCTCCCCGGGGGCGGCCCTGTAGACGACCTCGGCATCTTCAGCGCCGGAATCGTCCGCGGTGAAAGAGAGGGGCGCTCCCAGCCGGTAGGTCCCGCCCCTGATGTTGACGTTTACCGAGCAGACGCCGCGCGAGCTGTTTGCGCGCACCGCGTCGCGGGCCCGTTCAAGGGTGAGAAAAGGCGAGCTCTCCTCCCCGCTTCCGGAATCGCTTCCTTCGGTTGAAACCCAATAATCTACTGTACAGGGGCCGGACGAGCAGGAAGAAAGAAGGCAAAGGATCAGGGCAAAAATCAAGGCTCCCGAAAAAAAGGCAATTCTTCGCCTGAAGATCATGAGCCACCCTGACACATTAATAAAAATGAGGCAACAGGTCCCGGCACCTCATGCGCGCGGAAGGATAAGTGCCGCGGCACCCTTCTACTTCCTGCTCTTTCCTATGGAGCCCTGGATCGTCCCCATGGGGCAGAAGGAGCACCAGCTCCTCGGATGGGTGAAGAGGGCCAAGGCCACGCCGACGGCGGTCGTCACGAGGCA
>DAONII010000430.1:0-1331 GCA_035405085.1 bacterium
AATGACACACGGCAGGGGATTCTTCGCCCCCAACGATCTTTGGGGGCTCAGAATGACACGATTTCTTTTGCCTTTGTCTATAAACGAGCACATCGGTGTCCGTTCTTGCCAAAGCAATTGAAGTTGCATGAGCGAAGCTGCCGCGCCGTGCGTTCGGAGACCGCCGGAGCGGCGACTGGTGTTTGGAGCTGCGAGGTCATGTCCGCTACAGCGCGGCACATCTGATCGAAAACGCATCGAAGGTGCTCCGAGCGCTTCGGCCATCAACCATACCTGCCGAGGGGCCGTTGTATTTCCCGTTGACTCCTCCCCCGCTATCGTCAAGTCTCCCGCCATGAAGAAAACTATCGCCATGATGTCCTGCGCAGCCCTCTTCACCGCCGCGGCCTATGCTGCCGAAGCCCAGACAGGGTTCGTCGAGCAAACCCAGTTCGGGAAGATCACCGTGACCACCAGCTCCACCCTCCCCCCGCAGGCCGGCAACTCCTACGCGCCGGGCAAGCTCATGGACGGCGACGTGAGGACCGCCTGGGTGGAGGGTGCCCCCGGAGACGGCATCGGGGAATGGATAAGGGTCGCCTACGAGTCCCCGATGAGAATCAACCGGATCTACTTCGCCAACGGTTACGGGAAGACGGAAAAATCCTACAGGGAAAACGGAAGGATAAAGGGCGCCGAGATATCCACCGAGGCCGGCTCCTTTACGAAGACGCTCTCCGACGTGAAGGGGGAGCAGACGATAGAGCTGCCCAAGGCGATGGCAGGCAAGAAGACCCGATGGATTAAGCTCACGATAAAGTCGGTCTATCCGGGCACGAAGTACAAGGACACGGCATTCGCCGAATTCCGCCCCGACCTCGAGGAAAACAACTACGAGTAGCCGACATTCCCCGCACTCCGAGGGCGATAGCCGGGACAGATGCAGCGGAATATCGTTTTTTTCCCGATTGACGAAATATGCGCCATGGTGAAGGTTCACGCCATGAAAAAAATCATCCCGGCGCTGGTTTTAATCATCCCGCTTCTCTCATGCCTCGGCTCCCACGGGAAGCCCGACGAGGCTATCCGCAGGGACTTCGAGCGCTACGAAACTCAGCTCGCGCGAATCTCCCACTTCGAGATCGAGGCCGGAGTCGCGAACCGCCGAGCCACGGACGACCCCGAGGGAAACGACGCATCCTATTCGCGGGCGCTGAAAGCGGAGATCATCCCGGCCTTCAGGTCATACAGAGACGGGTTGAGGGCTATAGAACCGGTCACGAACGAGATAACGGGCATTCACGAGATCCTCAAGAAGCGAGCCGACATCGTGCTCGAGGGCTTCATAGAGA
>DAONII010000431.1:0-1323 GCA_035405085.1 bacterium
AGGGATGCGCCTCCGTAGTTTGAGAGGAGTTCGAGCCCCCCGTCCGTTTTCTGGCTTCCTCCGCACGACGTAAGGAGACAAAGGCAGATAGCCGTAACACAGAAGAGCGATGTCTTTTTCATAGACCGTTTATACTTTAAAAGCGCGGGGCCGTTCAAGCGGGTTTTCAGAGCCCAGACCTCCGCCGGGGGACACGGCTCTCAAACTATAAAACGGTGCGAGGCACCTGATGAATGCGCAGAATGATTCGGCATGGAGCGGCGATTTTTCTTTTTTCATCTCGTAACGTTTGAGCTAAGTCGATGATGAACACTGAAACATAATTTTTTCACGAAACCCGGAGGCGAAGCCATGGACATGAAGAGGATCTTTTTTCAGCTCGCGGTATGCGCAGCCCTCATCTTCGCATCCAACCCGGCACATTCAGATTCCACAAGCGCCTCGATAGACGAAGGCTGCAGGCAGCACAGGGGAAGATTCCTTGTCCCCGCCGGGCAGACGGCAACGAATTTCAGCGTCGTCCTCAATTCCAGCTGGCTTCCCTGCGAGGGCACGGGCACGCCGCAGAGGATCGGCGCGAGGATTTTGGGGCCCGCGGGCAACACCATCTATTACGTAATAAGATACCCCAACAACAAGGTCGAGACGCTCGCCGGAAGCCTGGCGGCCCTGGCCCTCGGCCCCGGCACCTACACCTTTGAGGTTCCCGACGGGGGGAAGCGAACCACCGCGAGCGTGAGCTTCACGCTGAAAAAGGCGCCGCCACCGCCGGCGACGGCCGGCTCCGCGGTGCCGGCGGCATGGGGAACGATAAGCGGCGATTGGAGCGACCCCACCGTCGGCAGCAAGGCAAAGATCGTACAGAGCGGAAATTCCATGAGGATAACCAATTCCTTCATCTGGCAGGGCAAGCAGGTAACCTGGGCCGGAAGCGGCACGGTGAACGGCAACGCTGTGACGTTTTCATTCGATTACACGAAGAACAGGCCGCCTATGTGGGAGGGCGGAACTATGACGTTGACGCGCACCGCGCAGAAAAAACTCGAGGGAAAGTGGACGACTAATTCCGGTAAGTTCTCGCAGGCCATATTCTTCCTTCAGAAAAAATCCGACGATCCGAAAAAACCGGCAGCCGCCTCCGCATCCTCGGGCACGACGAAGAAGCCGGCAAAAAAGGCACCGCCACCGATGCCGGCTTCCGCAGCGCAGAAAAACCCCTGCCCGCCCGGCTTCATCCATCGCGGCGGCAGCGAGTGCATCCCGAGCAAATTGAAGTCGAATGTGAGATAAAAGGCAGGCGCTTCACGCAGAGCAAAAAACCCT
>DAONII010000432.1:0-1322 GCA_035405085.1 bacterium
AGCAGCGCGATAGAGGCTCCCGCATCAACCGACCAGACCCCCGATTTCGACATGGGGACGGGGGATGTGCCGTTCTGAGGATCGATGGCAATTTCCTCACGAAACCGTGATCAGTGATCAGAAAAAACAAAACCCCACGGATAACACCGAGGGGTTTTGTTGTTTTTCTCTGCCACCTGATCAGTTATTACTGATTGTGGTTACGGGCAAGCCACTCGCCAGCCGGGCGCGAACGGCCGAATATGTCGAAGCGAAGGCCGAAGGATATGAAAACGGTGAAGTCGGGCGACGGCCCCGACGAGAGTATGTCCTCTGAAAAACCGAACTGCCAGATGAAGTCCTGGCCGCCCAGAAGCTTCTTCTCCTCGCCCTTAAAGCCCACGACCAGGTCGAGCGGCACGCCGTCCCAGCTCTCAAGCCCCGTGTGCCCAAGAAGCGGGGTCGATCCGTTCAGCTGTACAACCAGAGACCACGACGGCAGAAGCGTGAGCTCGCCGGCCACTGCGAATGCGAACATCCCGCCGTACATGAAATCGTTGAAACTATCGTTTCCGCCGGTGGCGATGCCCATCGTGTTGACGTAACCGTGCAGCCTCTCCCAGGAGGTCTCGAGGGCAAAGCCGAACCCGAAATCCGGACTGCCGTTTCCCCAACCTCGGCTAGCCTTTCCGGTAGGGAACTTTATGTCCGCGAAGAGCGCCATGGCAGGCAGCTCGCTGTCCTCGCCGGTCAGCTGGTGCTTGAAGTGCAAAACGATGTCGCCGAGGCCGAGCGCCGTCGAAGGGAAATCGAATCGCGTCTGACCTCCGGCGTCGAACCTGTAAGAGAAGCGGCCGTTCGGCACGCTCTCCCGCCCGCCGTTGGGCAACCCGAACGTCTTGTGGAAGCGCTGTATGAACGCATCGAGAAACCCGCCGCTGAAGTTAACGAGCGGTATCTCCACGCCGACCTGAAGGTCGTCGCGCAACCCGTAGGTGATCCAGGGCGCGAGACGCCAGTATTCCATGTCGAGATCGATCGAGGCGTTCGCGTTCCCCTCCCGCTCGAAGAGGTTCGTATACGCGGAATCGAGCCTGATCTCTATCGTACCCTCGGCGAGGACCTCGGCCCTCTGCGGCGTGAGACCCAGGGTCTGAAGATAAACCGGGTTCTGCGTGCGAACAGATATCGGTCCAAATCCCTGCCAGGAGCGCGCTTGTGCCACTGAAACAGAAACAAAAAAGGAGACGACGAAGAAAACGGCAGACGCCGCACCCCTCCACCATCGCCTCATGTCGAACTCCCCGCACCCCGGCATCCTCACTCCTCACCTTGCTGGCCTT
>DAONII010000433.1:0-1313 GCA_035405085.1 bacterium
TAAAGGAGACGCTCTTCAACCACCGGGTGGAGCGCGGCTATATGGCGCTCGTCTCCGGCCTGTTTCCTGATACGCCCTTCACCGTCCGTACGCGGCTCGTGCGGAACCGCGGCGACGGCCTGCGCGGGAGCGGCCGTGATGAGGACGATGACGGCGCGCGGGAGGCCATCACGCACCTCGTGCTGCGCGAGCGCATAGGCAACCTCTATTCGCTCGTGGAGGCGCGGCTGGAGACGGGGCGCACGCACCAGGTGAGGATACACTTAAGCGAGAAAGGCTACCCGATACTCGGCGACAGGCTCTACGCGCCTCCGGGCGCGGCCCGACTGTCGCCAAGGACCGCTCTCCACGCATTCAGGCTGGGGATCGCGCACCCGTTCACCGGCGAGGTTCTTTCGTTCGAGGCGCCGCTTGCCGACGACCTGGAGGCGCTGCGCCGGCGGCTGATGCCCGGCGGAAGGGGATTTCAGGGCCCTTTACACCGAAGGAAGAGTGTGATGAAGAAACGCACATGATAAACGCAACTCAGATAAGGCCGGGATATGTACTCAAGATCGACGGCGCCCTGTACAGGGTGCTCAAGGTCGCGCACATTACCCCCGGGAAGGGAAACGCTCAGGTCCAGGCGGACATAAGGAACATAAGGACCGGCATAAAGACGAACATGAGGTTCCGCTCGGTGGAATCGGTGGAGAAGGTGGACACGGAATCGACCGAGATAACGTTCCTCTATCAGGACGGTTCCGTCTATCACTTCATGGATCCGAAGAGCTTCGAACAGTTCGAGTTCCCCGAGGTCTTCCTCGAGGACGTGCTCCGATACCTGAAGCCCGAGGCGGCCCTGACGCTTCTGTCCTGCGACGGCGAGCACATAAGCGTGAGCTTGCCTCAGAAGATGAGCTTCGTCGTTACCGAATGCGACCCCCCGTCGAAGGGGATACCGAACGCGACGAAGGACGCCACCGTGGAAAACGGGTCCGTATTCAAGGTCCCGCTCTTCATAAAGCCGGGAGACGCGGTCGTCATAGATACCGACACCGGCGATTACCTTGAGAAGGGGTGACTTTGCCGTCCGGAATGGTCAGGCGCCTCTGCATATACGCCGCCGCTTTCGCCTTCATGGTCGTGGCGCCGCTGCCGGTTCATGCCCACCAGGACGCGCAGTACTGGAGTTCGGTAGGCTTCGACGTGAAGCTCTGCAAAAAGCTCAAGCTCTCGTTGGGCGGGGAACTCCGGTTCGGAAACGAGATGGGGACGCTCTACTGGGCTTCGCCCGACGCGACTTTGGCCTACGGCTTCCATGAATGGTTTTC
>DAONII010000434.1:0-1312 GCA_035405085.1 bacterium
AGCTCCCGCGGGGTAAGCTTGAAGGAGTTTTCGGCGGATGTCCTTATGACGACCGGGGTCCCGCCGGCAAGCCTAACCTGTTCAGGGTAGGACACCCAGTACGGGGCCACCACTATCGCTTCGTCCCCCTCGTCGAGCAAAACCTGCAGGGCGTTGTATATCGCCTGCTTCGCGCCGCATGTTACGCAGATCTCCTCCTTCGCGTAATCGAGTCCGTTGTCTTTTTTCAGCTTCGCCTTTATGGCCTCGCGCAGCTCGGGTATGCCGGCGGAAGGGGTGTACTTGGTGATCCCGTCGTCGAGAGCCTTCCTGGCCGCCGCCTTAATGAAGGCTGGGGTGTCGAAATCCGGTTCGCCCGTGGCGAAGCTGATCACGTCAACCCCGCTCGCCTTGAGCTCCCTGGCCTTCGCGGCCATTGCAAGGGTCTCAGACGGGGCCAGGCTCATGGCCCTTTTTGAAATCGAAAGCATATTCTCTCCGAACTGCAGGAGCTGAAAATTGCAGGGCTACTCTTTTTCCCTCAGCTTCTCCCTCAGCTTCTTTTCCACCACGGGGTGAATCATTCCGCAGCCTGAGGCTCCGTAAGCCACTATGTCGCGAATTATGGACGATCTCAGGTGCGCGTATTTGCCCTCGGTCATCATGTAGAGGATCTCTATCTCCGGGTCGAGCGTCTTGTTCGCGAGTGCGAGCTGTGATTCGTATTCGTAATCGCTGTTGGAGCGCAGCCCGCGCAGGATAGTCAGCACTTTGCGCCTGCGCGCGTAATCCACGAGCAGGCCGTCGAAAGCGTCTATCTCCACGTTCTCGTGGCCCCGGAAGACCTCGCGCAGCATCTCGATCCTCTCCTCCGGCGTGAATATGGGCTTCTTAGAGGAGTTGACCGCGACAGCGACGATCACCCTGTCGAAGATCTTGAGCCCCCTCCTGACGATGTTCAGGTGACCGTCGGTGGGGGGGTCGAAGCTTCCGGCGCATATGGCCTGTTTGCACATTACGGACTCCTGCGAGCAATGCAAGCAAGACAGCCAAAACAGGGTGTCTCGACGGGTTATCGGGCGTCAGCTTGCCGGATCTTCATACCCCGCCGGACATAGAAAAGCGATGCACGTTTGACCATATTTGCGGCTGTCGGTCAAGGAGAGCCCGGAAAGCGGGGCGAGCTCCTCCTTGGGGTGGTGCTCGACAACGATGATGCCATCCATCCGCGCCTGGTGGAACAAGTGCATCGGCTCGCCCGCCGGCACGGCGCGGCCCATGACCCGGCGCGCGGATTTTTCATCAGCTTCCCGATCGGCTGCTGCGAACGCCT
>DAONII010000435.1:0-1305 GCA_035405085.1 bacterium
CGACCGCGTTGTCGAGGATGCGCCCGGCGAGAGCGTCGTTTATCGCGCCCTCGAGCCCGTAGCCGACCTCGATCCTCATCCTCTTTTCGTTCGGGGCGACTAGAAAGAGGATACCGTTGTCCTTGCCCTTCTTGCCGATTCCCCAGCTCTTGAAGAGCTCTACAGCGACATCCTCGACCGGGCGGCTGTCAAGCGAGGGGAGGGTGGCAACCGCGACCTCCACGCCCGTCTGTTTCTCAAAAGAATCGAGGAATCGCTCGAGATTGGCCTTTGTCTGCGGCTCAACTACGCCGGCGAGGTCGTTTACAAAGCCCGCTGGGCGCGGGATGGAGGCGTGCGCCGCTGCCGGTAGAATGAATAAAGCTAGGATAATCAGTAGCTTGCGAGTCATCGGCCCCGGTATAACAGGAAGAGACGGAAACGGCAAGGGCAGCTTCCGGGCCTTAAGGGATCGCAGAATCGTCAGACGGAGCAAGGCCTGGGGATTTTTGGAGCCGTCAGACGGAGCAAAATAAAAATAAATAAAAACAAATACTTGGGTTTGCTCCGTCTGACTCAAAGGAGGTGTTTCATAATGAGGTGCCGGGCTGTGTTCGGGTCAGCAGATTCGGGGGAGAAGGGAGCCCAAGGGCATTGCAACGAGACGGCGCGTGCCGACCGAGGTGACGAGCGTCACGCGGCCGGCGTCCTCGGCTGTTGCCCTGCCGATGATTGCCGCCCTGTGCCCGAGCGGGTGGGCCCTCATAGTGGCCAGGGCAAGCTTTGCGCCTTTTTCCGGCACGAACGCAACGAGCTTCCCCTCGTTTGCAACCGAGAGCGGGTCGAGGCCCAAGAGCTCGCATGCGGCGGCTGTGGATTCGTTCAGCGGGATTGCGTTCTCCTCTATTTCGATCCCGAAGGCGCCGCCCTCGACGGATTCGTTCAGCACCGCGGCCAGCCCGCCGCGCGTCGCGTCGCGCATGAACCGAAGTTCGGGCACCGCAGCGGCGAGAGTCTCGGCGAGCGCCGCGAGAGAAGCGCAGTCGCTGGCGATATCCGATGTGAACGAGAGTTCCTCGCGCGCGGCCATTATCGCCATCCCGTGGTCCGCTATCGATCCGTTGATGAGTATCGCGTCGCCCGGTTCTATCCTGGAGGCGCTGATCGGCCGCGGCGTGAAGAGCGCGCCTATGCCGCTGGTTGTGATGAATATGCCGCCCTCGCCCTTGCCCTCCACGACCTTCGTGTCGCCCGCCACGATCGAGACGCCCGCATCGCGCGAGGTTTTTGCCATCGATTCGGCCACTCTTTCAAGGAGCGATATCT
>DAONII010000436.1:0-1295 GCA_035405085.1 bacterium
GCGACCGCCCCGGAATAGACGTAGCCCGCGTGCGGGGCTACGATTGCCAGCGCCTTTTCAGGCGTCGCGCCCGTCTCCAGAAACCTGCGCAGGTCCTTCTCCAGCGCGGATTTCGTGCCCGGGTAGAAGCTCCCTGCGACGACAGGCTTTCTGTTCATGGCATCCCCTCCCCCTCTACCGATTTCCTGAAAACTTCTCCATAGGATGCCTTCGCGCCACGTCCTTTAAGCGGCGAAGGTTTTCGGCTCCGCTTTCGAGTTCTTTTGTCAACTCCTCTGCGAAGGAGCCCGAGCGGATCTCCTTTAAAACCCTCCGCAACTCTTCGCGCGTCTTTTTTCCTACGATTATGGGGCCGCGGGTAAGCGCGCCGTAGAGGGCGGTGTCGCTGATCCTGTCGCGCATGCCGGCTATGCCGTGTTCGTCCATCAAGGACACTATCGCGCGGAGCTCCTTTAAACAGCACAGATATGCGATAAGAGGATTCGCACCCCCCTCTGCGAGAGTGTCGAAGGCTGCCTTTACGAGCTCGGGCATGCCTCCGCAGAGGACCGCCTGCTCTGCAAACAGGTCGGTCTCCACCTCCTCGGCGAACGAGGTCTCTATGAAGGGGCCGCCGCGGCTGATTCCTCGGGCGTAGTGCATGGCGCGCTCCCTTGCCTTCCCGGTCGCGTCTTGCGCTACAGCGATTAGCATGGGGACGCCCCCGCCCGCCAGAAAGTCCGACCTCACGGTGGCGCCCTGTGCCATGGGGGCCACGAGGGCCACGTCGAGGTCCGGCCGCGGAACGATCTTTTCATAGTGTATCGCGAAGCCGTGGGCGAAGACGAGCATTGCCCCCTTCGGTAGGCTTTTCTCGAGCACCTCCCGGTAAAAGGTCGGCTGGCTTCCGTCCGGCAAAAGAAGGGCGGCTACATCGGATTCCGTGGCGGCAAGGCGGGGGTCGGTCGATAGGGACATCCCGGCGTTTTTCGCCTTCAAAACGCGTGGACTTTCGGGCCTCAAAAATACGGAGACAAATCTTCCGGAATCCTTCAGGTTCAGCGCCTGCGCCTCTCCCTGCGCACCGAAACCGAATATGGTGGTTTTCTCAGCATTCAGATCCATATTTTATCCTTTGGATTTCGGATAGCACCAACACAGTAAAAAGACAAGGGCTGACATTTGGGCATCTTTTTAAATATCAAATACTTATAAGGAACATTTGATGCCAGGCTTTAACTAGTGAGCTTTAAATCTCCTGCTTGACAGGGCATAACCCTACGCTATAGGGTCCCGCGCCATGCTCCGAATTATGC
>DAONII010000437.1:0-1286 GCA_035405085.1 bacterium
GTAAAGTTGTGAGAAATCGTGCGTTTGGCTACACCGAACCGCCCGGGGTGTCAACATCAGTCGAGGGCCCTCGCCGAGTTCGGATCGTCGACGAGAATCAGGCGGGCATCCATGGTTTAACGAGGCATCGGTGTCCGCGTGGGGCGATGCGCGGCGGTGATTTTGACAGCCGGCGCCGGCGGCGAAGCGCGGCGTGCGTATCGCCTTACGCCTGAGACCTGCCGAGGAACGCTTCGACGAGCTTTGATATGGAACCGGTGTCGTCCGGGGTAAACCAGCGGATACCGGGATCGGCGCGGAACCATGTGAGCTGGCGTTTGGCGAGGTTCCTGGTGTGCTGTTTGACGAGCTTCACCGCATCGCCCAGGCCGATCTCGCCCTTTAAGTGGGCGACGATCTCCTTGTAGCCAACCGCGGCGAAGGGCTGGGCAGACGGGTCGTACCTTTCGAGGAGAAGGCGCACCTCTTCCAATAACCCGTGCTCCATCATCCTGTCTACGCGCTCCTCGATCCTTCGGTACAGCTCCGCGCGCTCGATCTCAAGGCCCACCTTCAGCGCGTCGTAGCGCGTCTCGTCGAAGGCGTGCCTTTCCCTTATCGAGCTCGCCGGCACGCCGCTGACGCTGAAAATCTCGAGGGCCCGCCCGATCCTCGCCCTGTCCCCCGGCGCGATTTTCGCGGCGGATTCCGGATCGACCTCCGCGAGCTTTCGATGAAGCCTCTGAGGACCCTCCATCTCCATCTTCGCCTCGATCTCGCGCCTCGCTTCCTCGTCCCTCGGCGGCGCCTCGCAGATCCCGTGCAGTAGCATGCGCAGGTACATCCCGGTACCGCCGACGACGAGCGGCAACCTCCCGCGCGCCGCGATACCCTCAATGGCGAGGTCGGCCATCTCCACGAAGCGCGCCGCGTCGAAGCGCTCCGATGGAGAGGCTACGTCCACCAGGTGATGGGGAATTTTTGCGCGCTCTTCAGCCGAGGGTTTGGCGGTCCCTATGTCGAACTTTCGCCATACCGACTGCGAGTCGGCTGAAATTATCTCGCCTTTAAAACGCCCGGCGAGAAAGGAACCGACGGCGCTCTTTCCGACACCGGTCGGCCCGCAGATTATTACGATGCGATCCATGTCTTAGGATATAAGCTCAAAGGTCAAAGGTGAAAGGTCATCAGCCTCTCAGCTTCTAAAAAGGCCTTGCTTGCCGCTTTTCAAGTTCTCCTCTTAAACCACCTCTCTATCTCATGCTTCTCCACTCGGACGATCGCGGGGCGGCCGTGCGGGCAGCGAG
>DAONII010000438.1:0-1286 GCA_035405085.1 bacterium
AAAAACGCAACTTCCGCCGACATCCGGCGATAAGCATCTGCCATGATCGACATAAGCGAGGCATTCAGTTCAGGGCAGGCCGCATGGGCGCTCGACGGCTACTTTCAGAGGACGCTCGCCGCGTCCTACGGGGAGGAGCCCCACTTCTCGAACGACTTTGCCTCCTATTTCCTGACGAACGAGGATGCCGACAGCCGCCTTCTCAGCAAGATAGAGGGGAAGAAGGGGGCCTTCGTAGGGGTGGGGCAGGTCTTGCCGTTCGCCTTCGGGCGCGACGCGACCCACGCATACGTCGTCGACCGGGACGCGTCGATACCCTATGCGTTCACTCCGCTGTTCGGGGCCATGCTCACCGCCGCCCAGAGCAGGGCGGAGTTCCTCTCGCTTCTTCTAGCCAAGCGTATTCCAAACGGGGATATCGACGCCACTGATCCGGCCCTCACAGGTCACCAACTCCTCTGGGCTTTTCGAAACGCGCGGCCAGACCCGACCCTCGGGGAGAAGCTCGATGGCATTCTCGTGGATGCGATCTCACGAAGGCTGCCGTGGGGCATTCGCGAGGGGGCGGGAAAATCCTCCCGGCTGATCCTCGAAATGTTCAGGTCCCTTTATTCGGCCGGCTATCCCCATAAATCGCTTCTCAATTTGGCTGTCTCCGACGGCAAGGGCCACGATGGGCTCTTATCGAGCGAAATGGAGTTTCTGCGCCAGAGGGCGCTCTTCGCGGATGGGAGGATGACGGGGTTCGCCGCAGACCTGGCGGGCGCGCCCTGGAGGCGCTTTCTGTCGAGGATGGAAGAGGATGTCGGGATCGTCTACCTTTCAAACATAGAGAGCTGGATCTTCGAGGAGGCGATGAGGACGAACCGCTACTCGCCGATACATTCGCTCTTCGACAACCTCAGCGCCCTCCCGGGCGCCGACGAAGCGCTCGTCATAAGCACCCTCAACCTCATGCACCCGGAGGTCTCCCCGCTCGTCGATTACATAGCGCGCGCGATTCCACCCGGGCTCTCCCCGGAGGAGGCCGGCGCGATAGCCGCCTCCTTCGTCTCGGTGCGCGTCTTCATAGGGGAGATGAGCATACCCGCCGACGATTCGGAATACGCGCCCTACCTTCAAAACTGGCTCGGAAAACCATTCGGCGAAGGCGGGAAGGAAATAATAGAGGCCGCGCGCGAGGTGCTAGGGGGCAAAAGGATGCCGACCGATGCTTTCGAGGCGGAGCTGAAGGTCAAAAGCGAGGGCTACCGGCAGGCTGATCCGGCGGTGAAGATCCTCTTCAT
>DAONII010000439.1:0-1285 GCA_035405085.1 bacterium
CGGGGCTCTGGATATCGGCGGGGCCCGGCTCCACCGCCGCAAACCTCGCCGCAGGCGGTCGGCGCCAGGGTGTCTCGTCCGACAGGCTTCAGTACGTCGTGCGCGAGCCACACCTGCTGCCGGGACGAAGCTACGGAATGCAGGGCGGCATACTCAAGAAGGGCGAAAAAATCCGTGTGGTCCCGGAGATGGGCGACGCCGCGATCTACATAGACGGCCCGGGAAACTTCTTTCCGGTGCCGCCCGGCGCAAAGCTCACCTGCAAAATTTCACGCCGCCGCCTGAAGATTTTCCTCTAAACCCAAAACGGGCTGCTGCAGACCACTATTCGGCCTCTTGCGAGGCCGCCGCCTGCGGGAGCGTCTCGAGCTGAGACGGGGCCGCTATCTCGGCGTCCGGCGAGCGCGCCGCGCCGAGGTCCTTAAGCTTCCTCGCCCCGGGCAGCACGCGGCTCTCCATCGAGCGGACCGCGGCGTTGAAGGACTTTACCGACCTATCGAGGTTTGAGCCGATCTTGTCGAAGTGCTCGGTGAACGTGGAGAGCCTGTCGAAGAGGTCCTTTCCCGCCTCGGATATCTTTTGAGCGTTCTCCGCTAGTTTCTCCTGCTGCCAGCTCATCGCCACCGAGCGAAGCAGCACTATGAGCGTGGTGGGCGTGGCGAGGACAACGCGGCTGGACATCCCGTCCTCTATCAGCGCGCGGTCGTTCTCGAGCGCGGCGGAGAAGAAGGACTCGCCGGGCAGAAACATGATAACGAAATCCGGCGTGGGGTCGAACTGGCGCCAGTACCCCTTCTGGCCGAGCCTCGCCATATGCTCGCGCACCGCCTGCGCGTGTTTCTTTAGGTGCGCGGCGCGCGCCGATTCGGCCGGCGACTCCATCGCCGCCATGTAGTCGGAGAGCGGGGCCTTCGAATCGACGACGACGCTCTTCCCCCCGGGGAGGCGCACGACCATGTCGGGCCTGAGCCTCCCCTCCTCCCCATCAACCGTAGTCTGCTCGGTGAAGTCGCAGTGTTCGGACATCCCGGCCAGCTCCACCACGCGCCTGAGCGTCACCTCGCCCCAGGAGCCGCGGGCGGTGGGGCTCTTGAGCGCCGCGACCAGCGCGCCGGTCTCTCGCGTGAGGTCGGCCTGCCCGCTCTTGACGAGCTCCAAAAGCGTCGAGAGCCCGCCGTAGGCCTTCTCGCGCTTTCCCTCTATCTCCTGTATCGCGCGCTCGTAGCGCTCGAGCGCCTCCTTGAGCGGGTTTATGCGCTCGGCGATGCGCGGCTCCGCCTGGCGC
>DAONII010000440.1:0-1283 GCA_035405085.1 bacterium
GGGAGCTGGGCGACATAGGGGTGGGGATAATGGCCTGGCTCAACATCGTGGCGATACTCATCCTGTCGAAGCCGGCGCTCGCGTGCCTCAGGGACTACGAGAAGCAGAGGGCCGCCGGGGCGAACCCGGTCTTCCACCCGAAGAAGCTGGGAATAAAGAACGCTGATTTCTGGGAGAAGAAGGCGCTCAGGTCCTGAAAAAGCGGTAGACGTTTATTATTTCTTCAGGTTTGCGAAAAACTCCACGACCTTCTGGGCCGCCTCGACGGCGACTTTGTCCTGCGCCTCCTTCGTGGAGGCGCCAAGGTGCGGCGTCAGCAGGCAGCTGCCGAAGCAGCAGAACATCGGGTTGTCGAATGGCTCCTTCGTGTAGACGTCGAGCGCCGCGCCGGCGATCCGGTTCTCCTTGAGCGCGGCTGCGAGCGCCTCCTCGTTGACGATCCCCCCGCGAGCACAATTGATCAGGCGCACGTTCGGCTTCATCATCGCGAAGGCCTTCGCGTCGATCATGTCGCGGGTGTCGTCTGTGAGCGGCGTATGGACAGTTATGAAGTCGGCGTTCCGGAAGATCTCCTCGGGCGTCGCGGGCTTTACCCCGAGCCCCTCGATGATGTCGGCCTGCGCGATAGGGTCGTAGCCCATGACGTTCATCTCGAACGCGATAGCGCGCTTGGCCACCGCGCAGCCGACGCGGCCAAGCCCGATGATGCCGAGCGTCTGGCCTGCGAGCTCCGTGCCCATGAAGAGCTTCTTCTCCCAGCGCCCCTCGTGCATGGCGGCCGAGGCCTGGGGTATGTGACGCGCCATCGCCAGCATCATAGCGAACGCGAGCTCCGCGGTCGAGGTCGTGTTGCCTGCCGGGGCGTTGGCGACTTCGATCCCGCGCTCGGCCGCCGCGGCCTTGTCGATGTTGTCGGTGCCGACGCCGGCGCGGACGACTATCTTGAGGTTTTTCCCGGCATCCAGGACCTGCCTCGTCACCTTGGAAGCGCTGCGGACGATCAGCGCGTCGAACGCGGGGATCTTCGCGAGCAGCTCCTCGGGGGTCAGCGCCTTCTCGAAGGTCACCTCTATGCCGGGGGTCTTCTGAAGTTCCTCGATCCCGGCCTTGCCGTAGCCGTCCGTGCAGAGAACCTTGAATGTCATGACGCGGTCCTTTCGAAGTCCTTCATGAACTGGGCCAGGGCCTTCGCCCCCTCCGTCGGGAAGGCGTTGTAGACCGAGGCGCGGATGCCGCCGACCGAGCGGTGCCCTTTGAGCCCCACCATCCCCCTCTCCTTCGCC
>DAONII010000441.1:0-1274 GCA_035405085.1 bacterium
CGCCCGAGGTCGCCACGATCGACGGCGCGCCGGCGTAGGAGGCCCCGACCGCCATGTTTATCGCGGCGATCTCGTCCTCGGCCTGCTCGACCACGATGCCCATTTCGGCGCCGTGTGCCGCCAGGGAGAGGTTGATCGACGTCGCCGGAGTCATCGGATAGAAAGAGCAGAACTTCACGCCGGCCGACATGGCGCCCAAGGCGATCGCTTCGTTGCCGTTCATCATGAGTCGCCGTCCGCCTTTCGCCGGCGGGGGTAGCTTCTGAAAGCCGTTTTTCTGCCCCTCCGCCCACGCATAGGCGTTTTCGAGCGCCTTCATGTTCTCCCCGACGACCTCGGGGCCCTTCTTTCCGAATGCGGTCAAGAGAACCGACTCGACGGCGTCGCGGCCAAGCCCCAGGAGGTTCGCGACGACGCCGAGCGCCGCCACGTTTTCGTAGCGCTTCGACGTGAGCTCCTTGAAGGACACCTTGAGGCAATGAGGGCAGTCGGCAGAGTGCGCCGCGTCGGCCATCACGACGGCCCCGCTTGAGAGCTCGTCGCGGTGGGCGGATATCGTGTGCGCATCGAGGGCGACCAGGAGGTCTATCGTCTCCTGCGGGGCGGCGACATCTTCGGCGCTCACCCTTATGGCGAAGGTGTTGTGCCCGCCGCGAATGCGCGACAGGTAACCCTGCGTGACGCAGATCCGGTAGCCGGCTCGAACGAGTGCGCGGGAGAGAAGAGACCCGACAGTCACGAGCCCCTGTCCGGCCTCGCCACCCACGACTATATTGCGCGCAGAGATCCCCCTCATAGTCGCCTTTCCGCCGCCTGCAGAGGCCGGCATCACTCCTTGCCGCGTTCGCCGAGCTTCCTGTCGAGCATGACGAGACCGTTGCCCGAATTGCCCACCCTCTCCAGCGTCTGCACGATCTTCGAGGCGTTCGCCTCCTCCTCAACCTGCTCGTCGACAAACCAGTTGAGCATGGACGTGGAAGGGAAATCCCTCGTCTCCTGCGAGAGTTTCACCAGGTCGTGGATCTTGCCGGTGATGAACTGCTCGTGCTTGTAGGCCTCCTCGAACGCGTTTTGCGGCGAGGACCACTCGGCCTTCGGCTTCGAGAGGGCGAGGAGCTCAACGCGACCGTCGCGCTCCTGTATGTGGTCGAAGAACTTCATGGCGTGTTCCTGCTCCTCCATCGCCTGAACGCGCATCCAGGCAGCCATCCCGTCGAAGCCCTGGCCTTCAAACCACGCGGACATCGAGAGGTAGAGATAGGCCGAATCCAGCT
>DAONII010000442.1:0-1265 GCA_035405085.1 bacterium
CATCGACCCCGGAGCGGCCACGAACCGCACCGTGTACACCTTCGCCGGAGAGCCCGAGGCGGCGCTCGAGGCCGCCTTTCAGGCGATAAAGCGCGGAAGCGAGCTCATCGACATGCGCCACCACAAGGGAGAGCACGCCCGGCAGGGGGCCTGCGACGTCTGTCCTTTCGTGCCGATATCCGACATCACGATGGAGGAGTGCGCGGAGCTCGCCAGAAGGCTCGGAAGGAGGGTCGGCGGGGAGCTTCAGATCCCGGTATACCTCTACGCCGAGGCGGCCGCAAAACCCGAGCGCAGGCGCCTCCCAGACATCCGGGTCGGCGAGTACGAGGCGCTCGAGGAGAAGCTAGGCAAGCCCGAATGGAAGCCGGACTTCGGGCCCGCTAAGTTCAACGCGAAGGCGGGGGCGACCGCGATAGGCGCCAGGGGTTTTCTCATCGCCTACAACGTGAACCTCAACACGAAGAGCGTGCGCCTCGCGAAGGAGATAGCGTTCGACATAAGGGAGAGGGGCAGGCTCAAACGCGACGAGCGAGGCGAAAAGATCATCGGTCCCGACGGAATGCCGGAGAGAATCCCCGGTTTCTTCCGCGAGGTGCAGGCGACCGGATGGATGATCCCGGAGTACGGCAGGGCGCAGGTCACGATAAACATCCTGGACATCGAGGCGGCGCCCGTGCATCTGGTTTACGACAAATGCTGCGAGCTCGCCTCCAGGCTCGGCCTTCGCGTGACCGGCAGCGAGGTCGTGGGCATGGTCCCCAGAGAGGTTCTTCTGGACGCGGGCCTTTACTTTCTAAAAAAACAGGGGGTGAGCGCCGGCGTCTCCGAATCAGATCTCATAGATACCGCCGTCTTCTCACTCGGCCTCTCCGACGTCTCGCCGTTCGACCCGAAAAAGAAGATCATAGAGGAGAGATTCATGAAGCCGTCCCCGCTCGCTTCGATGACCGTCGCTGCCTTCTGCGAGGAGCTGGCCTCCTCATCGCCGGCCCCTGGCGGAGGATCTGTCGCCGCGCTTTCCGGCGCTCTGTCGGCCGCCCTCTCCTCGATGGTCGCCGCGCTCACATTCGAGAAGAAGGGGTACGAGGAGAGCCGCCCGGAGATGGAGCGGACAGGAACCGAGGGGCACAAGCTCCTCTCGGAGCAGCTGCGCGCGATAAACGACGACACATTCGCGTTCAACCGCGTCATGGACGCCTTCGGGATGCCCAAGAAGACCGACGAGCAGACGGATAAGATCGAGCTCAACAGCGCCTTCTCCG
>DAONII010000443.1:0-1265 GCA_035405085.1 bacterium
ATATATACAAAACCCCGCGAGTGGCAAGGGGAAATTCGGAAAAAGATAGACGAATCACAGCGCGCGTCGAGGGCGTGAATACTGCCACCGCATCCGCATGGACATTATATTCCCAATGATTACAGCCGGATATCAAGATGCTGCGTTTCGTTCTGCGCCCTGGAAACCGGGCGTTCGGCGACAAACTCCGTCAAAGGATTCCAGGGGTCGTCGATTCTGCAATCGTGAAATCCGAGCTGTTGTCGCCTGTGTCTGCGCCGCCTGTGCGCGTCAGGCTCGACCCCGCGGGGGCCCTCGGGGCTGGCGCACCCTCAAAACATGACTGGCCGTTTGCGGCGGGATCCATTATCGGCGTGCCGTACCCCACGGCGTCTATCGCCTCCCCCTTCTCGTTTTGCAGAATCATGCAGTCCGGGCCGTTCTGGGGATCGAAGTTGTCTATGAAGTGGGCTCCCGCAACGGAACTCACCCCGCTCTGCCCGGTCTTTGAATCGGCTATGAGAAATAAGCCGTCGTCGGGTATCACAGCCTGCGAGGGTATCTTTATCTCCTCCAGCGTCTTTCCATTGTCTCCGTTTATAAGCAGGATTTTGTAACCGCCTATTGAGGTTTCAGCCTCTCCGAAGAGTTCGATGAAGAGCTCGCCGTCGGTGTCCTCGCCGGGAAGGTCGTAGAGGATCTCGTTGAGCACAAGAAAGGACGGCCGGGGGATGGCAGGGGGCCTCTCTCCAGCTGCGCCGCCGTCCCCTCCCGAGGCCGACCCGCCGGATCCCCCGGAGGAAGAGCCGCCCCCGGAACCGACCTCGAATCCGCTGACGAACGCGGCCTTCGCGCTTCCGGCACGCCCCACGAGCGGCAAAAGCTCCACGCTCATGATGCCGCTAGTCGCAACGATCTTGTAAAGCGCCCCGGGCACGTAAGGTTCGCGCGGGCGGAACACAGCCACGCGACCCTCGCCTTCGAATTCGTAGACTCCGTCGAGCCCCCGGACATCCCCCTTAACCACGGCGACGGAAGGATCGCCGGCGGCGGATTCGTCTACCTTTACGATTGCCAGGGTGCCGGAATCCACCGTGGATTCGTCTATCCGCTGAGAAAACTCGACCGCGACCATCGAATCCGCATCGACCACGGCGCCATCCGTCGGCTCGACCGATACGACCCTTGGCTGGCGCAGATAGAGCGAATCGAGCCCCGGTATATCGACACCTCCGCAGCCGGCGATGATAAGCGAACACGCGATCGCACCCGCAAGCCTTTTCATG
>DAONII010000444.1:0-1259 GCA_035405085.1 bacterium
TGTCAAGTGACCGCGACGTCAACCCCTGCGCGCTTGAAGCCGCGCACAAGCTCCTCGCGAATTATCCCGTAGGTCTCCTCGTCCATCACGAGCTCCACGTGGCCGACGTCTCCCGCGTTTATGTTAGCAAGGTTTTCCGCGCCGGGTGGGATCTCAAGCTCGGCGGCGGGGCGCGGGCAGTAGGCGTCGTCAGTGGAGAAGATGGAGGCGCAGTAGACCTCACGGGGGATCGGCCTCTTCGCCATCCTGCGCAGCAAGGCGGAGCCGGGAACCATCTGCTTTAACGCGCGGGAATGTTTTGCAAGCGGCGTTTTTTCCGCGGTCGTCGCCAGAGGGCTCCCCCGGTGCGGGGAGCCTATGGTGACCAGCGTGTGCACGAAGCGCTCCCCTCCGCACATAGAGACCAGGGCCCTTCCTATCAGCCCGCCCATCGAGTGGCCTGCAACGGCCACGCGAAAGGATGCGCGGGAGAGGGCTATGGATTCAAGGTGCTTGAGGAGCTTTTTCGCGAGCTCGTCTATGCCGCGCGTGTTGAAGCGCCCCAGGGTTCCCCCGAGGGGGAAGACGTAGGTCGCAAACCCGTCGCGCTCGAGCCGGCCCTGGAGCACCGACATCGTGTGGCGCGTCCCCCCCCAGCCGCACAGGAGAATGACCGCGGGTCTGCCGGATGTGAGCGCGCGCGCGCTGTCGCGATGCCCCCCGAGCAGGAGCCTGTAGAACAGGATCGTGTTCTTCGCGCGGCGGAGGATGTCGCGGATTTTTCTTTTCATCCGGAAGGGAGGCTATGAAAAATAGGCTGAAAAGTCAAAGCGTTGCGTTGACAACCGGCGCCTGCTCTGGTAGTCCGCATGCACGGAAAAAACCGGCGACATTCGATCCGATCGCCACGGGTTACGATTTACGAGTTACGATTTACGAATCACGAGTTACGATTCACGGCATCTGAAGGAGGTGTACCATCGGCACATATAAGAGGCTCCCACGCGGGAGGCAGAAGAAGCAGGGTGATTTTCGGGACTGGTCCTACAGCGTCCTTCTCTGGATAAAAAAGAACTGGCAGACCTCCCTGGAAATAGCCGCGGTCGCGCTCGTCGCGTTCGGCGTCGTTGTGGGCGCCAGCACCTACTGGCAGCACCGTTCCGAGGGTGCGGCGGAAGAGCTCTTCGCCGCGCAGAGGATGCCCCGGGGCTCCGACGCCAGGGTGTCTAAACTCGAAGAGGTGGCCTCGGATTATTCGCGGACCCCCGCCGGGCGAGCTG
>DAONII010000445.1:0-1259 GCA_035405085.1 bacterium
CGGTGGAGGCCATACCAAGGCCGCCGGAAGGAGGGGTGCCTTCCATAGATTACAAAAAATGCATCCAGTGCTTTTGCTGCCATGAGCTGTGCCCGCACAAGGCCATAGATCTGAGGAAGAGTCTGGCGGTGCGGTTGGTGGACCGCTTCATGCGGCCTAAGAAAAGAGCTGTTTCACGGGGGGAAAAATGGCCAGGCCAATAGTAGCCGTCATCGGCGAATCGGAAACTACGCCGGAGGTATGGGAGATCGCACGCGAGGTGGGCCGTGGGGTTGCCGCCAAGGGTTGGATACTCGTGACCGGCGGGCTCTCCGGAGTCATGGAGGCGGCCTCCCGCGGTGCGAACGAGGCGGGCGGGGCCGTCGTGGGCATACTCCCGCAGGGGACGACAGAACCCGCTAACAAATTCGTCACCGTGCCGATAGCCACGAATATGGGTCATGCGAGAAACGTTATAATAGCTCACACGGCGGACATGCTGATCGCCGTAGGCGGGAGCATGGGCACCCTGTCGGAGATAGCAATAGCCAGGAAGTTGGGGAAGCCGGTCTTCTCGATAAGGAGCTGGGAGGTCGCGGATGCGATACCGGTAGACGGGGCGGCCTCCGCGGTCGACGCGTGCCAACGTTTTCTCGACGGCCTCTACTCGTCGATCAATCCGGCCGGGCTCTCGAGGTGAGCAGGCTGAGCGCCTCCTCGTATTTCTCGGCGGTCTTTGCCACGACATCCGCCGGGAGTTCCGGCGCGGGCGGCATCTTGTCCCAGCCGCTCTCCACGAGCCAGTCGCGCACGTATTGCTTGTCGAACGAGGGCTGCGCCCTTCCGGGGGCGTAACCGGCGACCGGCCAGAACCTGGAAGAATCCGGGGTCAAGACCTCGTCTATCAGGATCAGTTCGTTTTTCAGTATTCCGAATTCGAACTTGGTGTCCGCGATTATTATCCCGCGCTCCAGCGCGTACGCTGCTGCTTCCTCGTAGATGCGAATCGAGGCCGACCGGACCCTCTCCGCCATTTCCCTTCCCACGATCGACGCGGCCTTTTCGAAGGATATGTTTTCGTCGTGGAGTCCGATCTCGGCCTTAGTCGAGGGGGTGAAGATGGTCTCCGGGAGCTTGGAGGAATCGGAGAGGCCGGGTGGAAGCTTTATACCGCACACCGTGCCGTTCTTTTCATATTCCTTGAGGCCCGAGCCCGAAAGATAGCCGCGCACGATCGCCTCTATCGCAAGGGGTTTAGCCTTTTTCGCGACCATCGCCCT
>DAONII010000446.1:0-1249 GCA_035405085.1 bacterium
CTCACCGCACCCGGAGCAAGAAAGCTCAAGCGCTGGATCCTATCGCCGCTCATCGATCCCGAAAAGATAAACAGCCGCCTGGACGCAGTCGAAGGGTTTGTTTCAAACCCGGGGCTGATGCGACAGACCGCGGACGAGCTCCGCAAAATCCACGACATCGAGCGAATAACGAGCCGCGCCGCGATGGAGCTCGCCAACCCGCGCGACATGGCGGGTCTCCTCGAGTCCCTCTCGGCAGTCGGAAAGCTGAAAGACCTCCTCGCAGAGCAACCCGGGAGGCTTGCAGCCGAGGCCGCGGCCCTCGACCCCCACGGCCCGCTCGCAGATATGATTTCAACGAGGCTCGTCGAGAGCCCGCCCGTCGCCCTCAGGGAGGGCGGCATAATACGCGAGGGCTTCTCTTCCGAACTCGACTCGCTGAGAGACATCGTGGCACACGGCAAGGACTTTATAGCCGGGCTCGAGGCGAAGGAGAGGGCGGCCACCGGGATCGGGTCGCTCAAAATAAGGTTCAACCGCGTCTTCGGCTATTATCTGGAGGTCACGAACACGCACAGGGACAAGGTACCGCCCACGTACATAAGGAAGCAGACGCTCGCGAACGCCGAGCGCTACATCACGCCGGAACTAAAGGAATACGAGGAAAAGATACTGGGCGCCGAGGAGAAGGCCAGGCGCCTGGAGCAGGAGCTTTTCGAAGAGCTGCGCTCGAAGACCGGCGCCCTCTCCGGATCGCTTTTCTCCACCGCAGACGCGGCGGCGACCATAGACGCGCTTCTGTCACTCGCGCAGGTAGCCGCCGAGCACGACTACAGACGTCCGGAGGTGGCAGCGAGCCCGGAGCTCGACATCCGCGACGGGCGCCACCCGATAGTGGAGAGGCAGGAGTCCGCCTCGCGCTTCGTGCCAAACGACGTGAGCGTGGGCGGGGAGGCGCCGCGGTTTCTCATGATCACCGGTCCCAACATGGCCGGCAAATCCACCGTGATGCGTCAGACCGCTCTCATCGCCCTAATGGCGCAGGTCGGCTCCTTCGTGCCGGCGTCGTCGGCTAAGATCGGCGTCTTTGACAGGATATTCACTCGGGTCGGGGCCTCCGACGCGCTTTTGCAGGGCCAGTCGACGTTCATGGTGGAGATGGCCGAGGCCGCGGTGATACTCGGCGAGGCGACCGAGAAGAGCCTCGTAATAATAGACGAGATAGGGCGGGGGACCTCCACCTACGACGGCTTGGCGATCGCATGGGCGG
>DAONII010000447.1:0-1246 GCA_035405085.1 bacterium
GCTGCTGGTTGCGCACTATCGTCGATATCAGCGTGCCTATGCCCACCGTGGTGATGAGGAAGAAGACCATCGCGAGCGCCAGCTCTATCCATGCGCCCCGCATCGGCACCCCGAAACCCAGCAGGGCTATCGCTATGACCAGAGGCAGATCGACGAGGCCGATGAGGATGAAGGGTATCGTCTTTCCGGCGAGTATCTCGAGCGGGCTCACCGGCGCGGAGACGAGGGTCTCGAATGTTCCCACCTCCTTCTCGCGCGCAATCGACATGCTCGTCATCATTATCGTTACGATGCTCAGGATCATGCAGATGACCCCCGGCACCAGGTAATAGGCGGACACCATCTCGGGGTTGTAGAGCAGACGGGACGCGAACTGAACCGGCAAAGGTCGGGGGAGCTCTTCGTAGCGCGCTGCGACCCTGGATGTTACCGCGCGGACGTCGTTCTCTATGGAGCGGGCCCTCACGAGGTCGGCCGAGTCGATCAGCGCCTGGAGTTTTCCTTCGTGTCTCACGAAGGCCTTCGTGAGGCCTCCCGCCGGTGCGAAGAGCGCTACCTCCGCGGTCCCCGAGCGTATCAGGTCGAAGCCGTCCGACTCCTCCGCCACGGATCCTTCGACAAAGCGGAACCAGCCTCCGCCTTTCGCGTCGCGGATTATCTCCTGCATCATGGGATCGCGCATCTCCGCATGGGCGGCCAGCTTTATGTTCCTCACGTCGCTTGTGAGCGCCAGGCCGAAGACCGTGAGCTGGACCAGCGGCATGAGCAGGAGAAGCGCGCGCATTCTCGGGTCGCGCAGCGTCTGCGCCAGCTCCTTGTGTATGAAGCCGCGAACGGTTTCCAGCATGGAAGATCCTTTGTTCTTCATCTCTCCAGCGTCCTTTTGAAGCGCCGGGTGACCGCGATTACCAGCACGGCGGCTATCGCTGCCAGGGCTGCGTACGGAACGAGAAGGTCCGAGAAATCCGGGTTCTTCAGGTAGCAGCCTCGGGCGATCTGCATGTACCATCGCGCAGGAAGTATCATCGTGAAGTACTGCCAGAACGGGGACATGCTCTGTATCGAGAAGATGAATCCGGAGAAGAGCAGGGAGGGCAGCCAACCGGCTATGATCGACATCTCCATCGCAAGCTGCTGCTGGCGCGCGACGACGGATATCAGAAGCCCCAGCGCCAGGTAGGTGCCTAAAAACAGAAGAGTTCCCAGCAGGAAGAGCGGGTGGCTTCCGACGAACGGGACGCCGAAG
>DAONII010000448.1:0-1244 GCA_035405085.1 bacterium
CGGCATCGAGCTGCGTCCAGACTCGCCACTCGTAGGCATAGTCGGAAGGCTTACGGTCCAGAAGGGCTTCGACATAGTGTCCGAGGCGATGCCCGCGCTGGTGGAAATGGGAGTCCAGTTCGCCATACTCGGCACCGGCGAGAAAAAATACGAGGAGATGCTCGCCCAGTCGGCCAAAGACCACCCCGAGTCGGTCGGCCTCGAGCTCGCATACGACAACGAATCGGCGCACAGGATAGAGGCCGGATCGGATTTCTTCCTGATGCCGTCGCGCTACGAACCGTGCGGGCTCAACCAGATGATATCGCTCAAGTACGGGACGATTCCGATAGTCCGCGCAACGGGGGGGTTGGACGACTCGATCGTGGACTTTGACGGGAAAAAGGGAAACGGCTTCAAGTTCGCGGGCATAACGGCGCCCGATCTGGTGGCGGTCGTTGGGCGCGCGCTGGCAATCTACAGAGAAAAGCCGCAGGAGCGCTGGAAGAACCTCGTGAAGCGCGCGATGCAGGCCGACTTCTCCTGGAACCGCTCCGCCAGGGAATACCAGAGGCTCTACAAGAAACTCTCCGGGAGAAAGTAACGCCGGAAGCAAACCTCCTGAATGCCCCCGCCTCGCGGGATCCCTCACACGAAACACGATGTCACAGTTGACATATCTGCCATTTATATGTAGGGACCCCGACTGACACGTCAGTCTACTTTACCATCACAGGGCCACAGGGGATAAACCATGGAAAAACGAATACTTGGAATAGACGTCGGCGCGCTGGCGATAAAGGCCACGCTAACGCACGCAGGCGAGGCGGTATCATTATATAGACCCCACAAGGGAGAACCTGAGAGGGCGATAATCTCCGTCGCCCGCGAACTCTGTGAAAAGCCGGATGCCGTAGCGATGACCGGCGCCGGCGGGAGGCTACTCGCACAGAAGCTGGGGATCTTCTACGTGGATCCGGCCGTTGCGCTCATAGGCGCATCGACGGATTCAGAGGTTCGCCACATAATAGACATCGGGGGGGGCTCCCTCTCCATAGTCGATCTCGACGAGGACGGCCGCTTCGCGGGATACAGGACGAACTCCCTTTGCGCCGCCGGGACCGGCTCCTTTCTCGACGAGCAGGCCGCACGTATGAAACTCGGCGAAGATCAGCGTTCGGCGGAATTCGACATAGTCGAACCGCCTCGAATCGCGGCGCGCTGCGCGGTCTTCGCGAAGTCCGACCTGATCCACCGCCAGCAGG
>DAONII010000449.1:0-1215 GCA_035405085.1 bacterium
AGGTCGACGCCGGAAAGCTGCGGGGCGGGTTTCTTTCCGAGAGCGACTGGCCCAGGCTCACGCGCGCGGCCGGTTTGATCTCGGAGGCGCCGATCTTGATCGACGACTCGCCCGCGCTGAACGTCCTCGAGGTTCGCGCGAAGGCAAGGCGCCTGCAGCGCGAGCGCGACCTGGGTCTCATAATAATCGACTACCTGCAGCTAATGCGCGGCATCGGCCGCATAGAGAGCCGCGAGCGCGAGATATCCGAGATCTCCAGGGCCCTGAAGGCGCTGGCGAAGGAGCTCCACGTCCCGATCGTCGCGCTATCCCAGCTCAACCGAGGCGTGGAGGCGCGCCAGGACAAGCGGCCGCAGCTCTCCGACCTCCGCGAATCCGGCGCGATAGAGCAGGACGCGGACGTCATAGCCTTCGTCTACCGCGACGAGATGTACAACCCGGAGAGCCCGGACGCGGGCAAGGCCGAGATCATAATCGGCAAGCAGCGAAACGGCCCGACAGGCAGGGTGGTGCTCTCCTTCCGCAACAGCATCACGCGCTTCGACAACCTCGCGCAGGGCGCGGACGCCTACGCCCCGCCGGCAATGCCCGCGCCGCCGCCGGACGAGGGGCCGGGCTACTAGCCCTCCCATGCCGGATCCAGCCGTCAGCGTAGTCATACCATCGTACAACCGCTTTTCGTTCCTCGTGCAGGCGATCGAGTCCGTCCTCCGTCAGAGCTTCGAAAACTGGGAGCTCGTAGTAGTGGACGACGGCTCGACAGACGAGACGCGGGATTTTTTGAATTCGATGCGCGACCCGAGGGTGAGGTCGGTGCGCCAGGAAAACGCCGGCGTATCCTCCGCGCGAAACCGCGGCGTGTACGAGTCGCAGGCGGAGCACATCGCTTTTCTCGATTCCGACGACCTCTGGCTTCCAAGAAAGCTCGGCGTTCAGCTCGATTTTTTCGGCCGAAACCCGCAAGCTGCGATCTGCCAGACGGAGGAGATATGGGAGCGGCGGGGGCGGAGGGTGAACCCGCGGCTTAGGCATGCGAAGAAGTCCGGGCGGATATTTTGCGACTGCCTGCCCCTTTGCATAGTTTCTCCGTCGGCGGTCATGATGCGCAGGTGCGCCTTCGATGAGCTAGGCGGCTTCGACGAGTCGCTGCCCGCATGCGAGGACTACGACCTGTGGCTGCGCGCGGCGCTGCGATACGAGATACACACGATACGG
>DAONII010000450.1:0-1213 GCA_035405085.1 bacterium
AGGGCCGCCTCGGCCTCGCGGGGTGTTATGGCTGGCTTAACGCGCGCGGCGATCCAGGCGGGGTCGTCGCGAAAGTCCTTCAGCAGCACCATCTCGCGTACGACCGGTATGTACCACTTCGAATAGTACTCGTACTGTTCGCGCTCTAGCGGGCGCGCCGCGGCGTAGCGCCGGTTGGCGGCGATGCGCTCGTAGTAGAAGCCCTTCTCCGCGTCGGTCGCGGCCTGGTTGAAGCGCACCAGGTTCTCGAAGAACTCCGCCTCCGGCTTCTTCAGCTTCAGGGCCCTGGCCACCTTTACAATCCCGTCGCCGGAGAGGTTTCGCTTCCCCTGCATGACGAGCATCGCGTAGTTGCTCGAGGCGAACCCCGCCGCCTTCGCGAAGAGGCGGTGCGAGAAGTGCGGGCGCGTAGCCTTGAGTTCCTCGAAGGCGGCCTTCAGGAACTCCCTGTAGTCGAGATAGGAAAAGAGATCCGGCATCGCTTGTTTCCCCTCATCCTTATTATCGTCCATCCGGGGGCAAAAGTTGAGTGAATTATGAATTATTTGTGTTCAAAAAAGCTAAAGATAGCCGAACGAAAACGATAAGCATTTGACAAATAAGGATATATCCCCGCAGGCGGACATTTGCCATTGTTGTCTTTAAAGTCGGATATTTAACTCATTACAAGCTGCGTTGGTTTTGTTTTGTATGGCTAACTATTTGAATCTTTGTGTGTTCTAAATAAATAACAAAAAACAATCCAATGCGCAACTATGAACACATCACGGCCGATAATTATGGCGTGGGGGGACGATGACCAGGGGAGAAGATACAATGAAGAATCGAATCGGATATTGGGCGGTGGCGGTTGCGGCGCTAGGGCTCGCGGCGATCATGGCCGGGTGCAGCGGGACTGAAGGCGTCGGCGACCCCGGAAAGAAAAACGACCCGGAGCTCAAGTCATTGCAGCTCGTCCCGTTCGCGAGCTGCAATGAGATGGCTGGCGAGATCAAGGAGGTCCTCATCGCCGAGATGGAGCAGCAGATCGACGCGTCAAAACGCTGGATGTGCCGCGGTTCGGTGGCAATAGACGACATGGGGGAAGCGCCGGTAGCGGCCGGCACGAACGGAGCCCAGGCCACCGGCACGAACCTTCAGGAGCCGGGAGTCGACGAGGCCGACCTCATAAAGACCGACGGGAAACACGCCTATGCGATCGTCGGCAACGAAA
>DAONII010000451.1:0-1196 GCA_035405085.1 bacterium
AGCAGCCGTGGCGCGCGACCGAGAGAAAACCTTTGAGCTGTTGGAGTTCCATCTATTTGCCTCGCTTATAGGTTATATTAAAACTATAAATTAGTCAAATGATAGGTTCGGGGTTATCATGGTGCTGTGGGTGAGAAAAGAAAGGAGGCGCCATGAACCCGGAACTGAAAATCGTCCTCAATCGCGCGTGCTTGACAGAAAAATTCGACGAGGCCCTCTGCTTCGCGAGCCAGGTGCATCGCCGGCAGAAGCGCAAGGGGACCGATATCCCCTACGTATCCCACATCATGGCCGTCGCGGCGATCGTGATGGAATACAGCGGCACGGAGGACGAGGCGATCGCGGCGCTCCTGCACGACGCGATCGAGGACGGCGAGGACGCCGCGCGCGTCCGAAAGGAGATCCGGGACCGGTTCGGCGAATGGGTGCTTTGCGTCGTCGAGGAATGCACGGACGCCGATGTGCACCCCAAGCCCCCGTGGCGGGAGCGAAAGGAGGCCTATATCGCGCATGTCGCCCACGCCTCTGCCTCGGCACACCTTGTCGCGGCGGCCGATAAGCTCCACAACGCCCGCTCGATCCTTCGCGACCGCGACCTCGTCGGAGAAGAGGTGTGGAAGCGGTTCAAGGGGGGCAGGGACGGGATGATCTGGTATCTGAAGACATTGGCGAGCGAGTACCGCAAGGCCGGCAAGGCCCCGGCGCACCTGGTCGGGGAGCTCGAGAAAGCGGTGGTGGAGATGGAGGGGAAGGGGAAAGGGCGTGAGACGCGCAGCGCCCGCCTGGGCGCGGAAAAGGAGGAGCGATGAAAAACGCAAGGGAGATGGTCGGAACCATCCAGCTGGAGTTCTTCGACGATTCGTCGTTCCCCGGGCCGGCAGCGCCAAAGCTCGTGATCTATATGGGGGGCGTGGCTGCCGGAAAGACCACGGCCCGCCGGCTACACCACGCCAAGGGATACGTTGCGGTCGAGGCGAGCGACATCTACGCGAAGATCCTCGCCAAAGAGCGCGTTCCGTATCCCGATGCGGAAAATACAGTCGAGACCATAGGCCGTCTCGTCGCGTTCAAGGCGGTGAACGAGCGACGAAACATCGTCACGGAGCTCTGCGCAGGCCAGACCGAGGAGCTGAAGAGGCTGATCGATAAAATGGTGTCGATAGGCTACGAGGTCGACATACGGTACATGGCGGGCG
>DAONII010000452.1:0-1196 GCA_035405085.1 bacterium
CCCAAACTTTAGATTCCATAATATCGTCCGGGATTTTGGATTTGGAAGGGAATGCACATGGATCTCACGAAGATAAAGATACCCTGGTGGCTCCACCCGCGCGCCATGCTCATCGGCATAGCCATCGCGATGGGCGCCACGGTGGTGGTGGCGCACGGCGCTCTCGTCCTGACGCAGATAGGGAAACGCTGGATCGCTCCGTTCATGGGGCTCGGGGCCCCGGTGGTCAAGGTCTCCCTCGCGGTCAAGAAGACCGTCCCCGTCACGCTGTCCTACATCGGCAATACGGTCGCGCCGAGGCAGGTCGAAATTCGCGCCCGAGTCGAGGGCTGGCTCTCCGAGAGGTATTTCGTCGAGGGGGACGACGTCAACGAAGGCGACCTCATGTACGTGATCGACGAACGCCCGTTCAAGGCCAAGCTCGACCAGGCCCGCGCCCAGCTCGCCAAGGACGAGGCGGCCGCATCCTTCGCGAAGGAACAGGTGGAGAGATACGGAAAGCTCGTCACAAAGGAATACGTCACGAGGGAGCTCTACGACCAATACGTGACGACCATGGGCCAGGCCGACGCCGCCGTCGCGGCCGACCGAGCCTCGGTAGAGCAGGCGGAGCTGAATTTGGGCTACTGCAGGATGTACGCGCTGGTATCGGGGCGCGTGGGGCGCACGCAGGTTGACGTCGGGAACCTGGTCGGCCAGAGCGGCTCGAACAACATACTCACGACGATAGTCCCGCTCGATCCGATCTACGTATACTTCAGCCCCAACGAAAAGGAGTTCCTCCAGATCGCCGGGGCGCGCTCCTCCGGAGAGATCCCCGTCACCCTCACGTTCCAGGACGGGACGCCCTACCAGCACGATGGCTCGCTCGAATTCATAGACAACGCGGTGAACCAGCAGACCTCCACCGTCGCGATGCGCGCGATCATCCCGAACCCGGAGAAGAAACTCCTGCCGGGCATATACGTGAATGCGAAGCTTATCGTCGCACAGGCGCCGAACACGATCCTCGTCCCGCAGACCGCCATCGCCGAAACCCAACAGGGCTTCGTCGCCTACGTGGTGAACGCTAAAGACCGGGTGGAGGTCAGGCCGGTGGAGCTGGCGAGCATCTCGGACGGAATGCAGGCCGTCACCAAGGGCATCTCGGACGGAGAGCGGGTAATAGTCGAGGGCCTTCAGAAGGTGAAGGACGG
>DAONII010000453.1:0-1193 GCA_035405085.1 bacterium
CCCACAAATGCGGGTTTCAATTCACCCACCCATCGGGTTTGTTTTTCCGTATTCCCCAAGTAATCCGAGATGTTGATTCCGGCGTCAAAATTTCGCTAGGCAATTTTTTGACGTTGGTGTAACCTGCCCCGGCCTGTTTTTAGAAAGCAGGGAGGCTCCATGCCGACCAGGTCAAACGGGGTTGATATAGAAGGGGCTAGCCGCGAGGAGATCGCGAAGCGCTTCAAGGCCGTATCGGAGCGCGCGCAGAAGCTCGAGGAGCTGGTCGAGATCATCTCGCGCGGCAAGTATATGTGGGAGTCGACCTTCGACGCGATAACCGCCCCGGTTCAGATAGTCTCGCGAGACTACGATATCCTGCGCGCGAACCTCACGCTGGCCTCCGTATGCAAAAAGGACATCGCTGTCATAATAGGCCGCAAGTGCTACGAGGCGTTCGCCGGGCGCAAAAAGCCGTGCGAGGGCTGCCCTCTCTCCGCGGCGCTCTCCGGCGATAGCCCGGTGCGCGCCGACCTCGGGAGCGCGATAGGAGGGCGCGAGTTCGAGGCTAACGCCTATCCGCTCGGCGGCGCCGGGAGCGATTCCGCGGTCATATCCTATAGGGACGTGACTGAGGAGCGAAGGTTGCAGCGCGAGGTCATCCAGCAGGAAAAGATGGCGGCGATCGGCATGCTCGCCGGCGGCGTCGCGCACGAGATAAACAACCCGCTCGGCGGGATCCTGGCGTTCACGCAGCTCATGAAGCGCGACGCTTTAGGAAACGAAGCGCTGACCTCGGATCTCGACGAGGTCGAGAAGGCCGCGATACGATGCAAGAAGATCGTCGCCGACCTGCTGGACTTCTCGAGGGTCTCCAAGGACCGAGAGCGGCGTCTCTTCGACGTCAACGCGATGATAGAGAAGGTCTTCCCGTTCGTCCAGAGGGAGCTTCGTTCGCTCAACATCGAGCTAGTCTTCGACGGCGCGGCCGGCCTTCCGAATATAGTGGGCATTCCGGACCGCCTGCAGCAGGTCTTTTTGAACCTGATCACAAACGCTATCCATGCGATGCCCAAGGGGGGGAGGCTCGAGGTTTCGACGCGCGTCTTCGGGCAGGAAAAGCGCGTCGAGGTTCTGGTGAGGGACACCGGGCCCGGCATACCGAAGGAGATTCGCGAGAGGATCTTCGACCCGTTTTTCACGACGAAGGAGCC
>DAONII010000454.1:0-1180 GCA_035405085.1 bacterium
CGACGTTTGCCGGATTGAGCGCGCCCTTGAAAACGTCGCGGACGACCACGGATGATGGCCTGCTCTCGAAGTTGTGACGGATGAAGTTCTCCATCCCGAGGGCATATTGCGGGATCTCGCGAAGCGCGTAGGCGACGGCAAGAGCCTCGTTCGCCCCCTCGCTTCCGGCGTTTGCCGCCACGCGCGCCAGGCGCGAGGCCAGCTTCCCCTCCCCCCCTTCGACCTCGCATCGGATAAGATCCCCCAGCGAGAGGTGGTCGCCCCAGCTCTTTTCGAGCACCTCGGCCGGCGTCGTCGGTCCCCGGTCGGAAAAACCCGCTAGAATCGATACCCCGCGGCGCGCCTTCGCATCGGTCTTCCATATCTCATCGATTATCTCGGCGGAGGAATTGAAATCCCCGCCCTAGAGAAGCCCTCTCCACAGGTCGAGCGCGTGCGCGAGCGATCCCTTCTCCTCGTCGAAGCTCGTTTTGAAGAGCCCGCCGAGAAACGACGACTCAGTCTCCTCCATCGAAGCGGCGTGCGCGGCGGCGAGCGCCGAAACGGCCGCGAACGTAGCCGCCATCCTTTCGGCGACCTTGTGCGCGCGGAGGAAGTCGATCAGGATCTCGCGACCGTCGTAACCCTCCGGGATCTTCTCGAGCTCGGCGCGGACCGCGTTTGCCCTGCCGTCCCCCATGAAGCCGATCGCGCGGTGAAACGCGGCGTCGGAATTCCTGCCCGCTTCCTCCGCCACCTGTATGAGCATGAAGTGCGCGCGGTAGGCGTCCTCCTTCAGACCGAAGAGGGTGAATACGGCGCCGGCCTGAACGAGGAGCTCCCTTCGCGTCTCATAGTCGGTTTCCTTTTCCGCGGCGTCCATCATGGCCGTTCCGGCATTCAGGGCGGCCTCCCGCGGGGAGGCCTCCTCCTGCTTTTGCCTCTCCTCGAATTCCGCCGCCCCATCAGCTTCAAAAACGAAGTGATCGAAGCTCTTAAGACACCGGGACTCGGCGGATTCAAGGGCGAACGGGAACCCTTCGGCGGGCGGGCGTTCTTCGGACACCGCCTCGGAGGGCACCAGCGTTAAAGACGACAACTTGTTGTTTTCTATGACCATTTAAACCTAAACTCCCATGGCCAGATAAACCCCGGCCAAGCTGCATCGCGCATTTATATTATCGGTTGAAAAATAGCGGAA
>DAONII010000455.1:0-1178 GCA_035405085.1 bacterium
CCTGCCCCGTCACCATGACGCGTTCCAGGATCCGCTGTCGCCCTCCTTGGCGCACGAGCCGCTGTAGGTCCCCGAGACCCTCCCGCTGCTGACCTTTCCGGTTATCGAGGCGCGCAGTGAGCAGTTTCTCTTCTCCGGGGTATTGAGGTCCTTCTCGTACCAGTCGTAGGTGAGCGTGCCGCTGACGGTTCCGGAGACACTCCCCTGTTCGGAGATGCTTCCGCTTATCGTCGCGCTTCCGTACTTTGTCGTAAC
The DNA here is from genome assembly GCA_035405085.1 of bacterium. Classification (GTDB taxonomy): domain Bacteria; phylum UBA10199; class UBA10199; order 2-02-FULL-44-16; family JAAZCA01; genus DAONII01. The sequence continues at coordinate 256 of DAONII010000455.1, forward strand.
GGTGCCGCTTATCGGTCCGCCACCCGGCACCAGCGTCATCGTAACGCTCCCCGTGTAGTCGCCGCTGAATGAGCCCTTTGCGGTGACCGGCTTCTTGAGCTCCTCGTCCATCTTCTCTATCGCCTTTTCGGCGATCTTGATTTTTACCTCCTCCTTCACGATCTCCTCGGTCTTCGCCTGCGCCTCTTGCTCCACCGCTGCGAGTTTCTCGCCGGTCTCCGCCATCAGCTTTTCTATCTTCTTTGCCGCTTCTGCCACAGCCGGATTTGCAGGCTCCATAGTTCCCATCATGCCAAGGCTTGCGCCCGTCGCGTCGGCCTGAGCTATGGCCGCCTTTTCGTCAGGGCTCGCCGCCCAGCCGAGCGCCGATACCAGGCCACCCTTGATGAAGTTGTCAGCTACCGCTCCGAAGACGTTGTCGGCGTATTCGACCATCGTCTTTCCCAAGACCTCCTGCCCGGCCTCCTTCATCCCCTTGAGGCTCAACTCGAAGCCCTGTTCGACGAAGTTCTTCGCGCCGGCGCCGGCGTCCTTCAGGTTGCCGAGTATCTTGGCGTCCGTCTTCGCGGCCAGGTCGTCGAGTATACTGAAGATCCCCTTCTGCTGTTCCTTTATGACCTTTTCCTTCATCTCGTTTTCCATGATCCGGCGAGTGTTATCCGCCAGAATCTTTATCTCCTTTCCGCTTATCTCCTCCACCGCCTTTTTCATGACGTCGTCCGCGCTGCCCTTCAGCGCCTGGTTTTCGAGCTTAAGCGCGAGCCGCTCGGTCTGTTTGACTCCCTCCTCCATGAGCTCGGTGCCGAGTTTCTTCGTGCCCTTCATAGCCTGGCTTCCCTTTACGACTGACTTGCTTCCGCCGATAAAAGAGAACGCAACGTCGATCGTGCCCTCGAGTATCTCTGCGGGGCCGGAGTCCACGT
>DAONII010000456.1:0-1175 GCA_035405085.1 bacterium
CCAGCGACCTTTCCGCGATTTTCCCGCACCATCGTGGCGGGGCCGACCGCGGCGCGGGGGTTCGGGCACTCGTCACGGAAAAGCCCGAGGGGACTTTCATCGGCCCATTCTCATATTCCGGACGCCACAGAAAAGACCCTAACGACAGAATACCACACCAGCACAGGAGGGAACTGCGCGGCCTGTCGGTCTTCTCCGCGTGGCTCGACAACCGGCTGGCGGTGGAATCCCGTACGGCCGACGTATTCGTAGGCACGGAGAAAGACGGCTCTGGTCACGTGGTGCACTATCTCTTCGGCTTCGAAAGCAGCCTTGGAAATCACGAGCGCGCGCTGGAGGGTTTCGAGGGCTACGTGCACCCGTCGGCACAGCTGTCCCCCATAGTGATGGGACTGCCGAACATCACGCTCTACTCGCAGAGGGAGAAGCCGGAGACCCGCATCTCGCACGAAGCATTCGACGTCGAGAGCTTCGAGCCGCTCCTTTGGATGCCCGCAGTTACCAACGCCGCGTTCTCGAACAGCGTGACCCGGGACTCCTTATGGGCCTCTTTCATCCTATCGAGGTTCACGGACGACAGGATCTCCGCAATCGTCTCGACCGCCGAGTTTTCAGACAGGCCTCTTTCAGACGAGATCGCGGGGATCCTCGCCGGCAGGCGGGACAAGCTCCTCAAAACCTGGCTCTCCACGCAGAGCCCGCTCGGCGACTTCGAAGTGAAGAGGGCAGGCTCCGGCTTTGAGGTGACAGGCCGCGACGTGGCAGTTGATTCGAACCTTCCCGGAACCGAGGGCTCCGTTTACATGTGGCGCCTGCGCACTATAAACAGGAAGGCGAATCTCACAGAATGGGCGGAGGCTCAAAGGCCCTCGGCGTTCGTGGACGGGAAGGCGCTGAACCTGATGAGGCAGGGCCGCCTTCACGATCTTGAAATCGCGGCGAAGCGCGCGGGCGAAGACTGGCCGATGCATTCCGTTCACGTCCTGGTGCGAAAGACCGGTGGCGGCGAACTCGAGATCGCGGGCATAACACGCCGCTCGGCGCGCTAGAGGTGCTCGGGAACACGCCGCAGGAAAAGAATCACCTTCTGGCGGAATCCCTGGGTTCAGAGAGGAACCGGACGAGAAGCGAGCCGGTCACGAACCTGCGGTATTCGGCGGTGGAGCGCACGTCGT
>DAONII010000457.1:0-1174 GCA_035405085.1 bacterium
ATGCTCTGTATCGAGAAGATGAATCCGGAGAAGAGCAGGGAGGGCAGCCAGCCGGCTATGATGGACATCTCCATCGCAAGCTGCTGCTGGCGCGCGACGACCGATATCAGAAGCCCCAGTGCCAGGTAGGTGCCTAAAAACAGAAGCGTACCCAGCAGGAAGAGCGGATGGCTTCCGACGAACGGTACGCCGAAGACGAGCCTGGCGCCAAGGTAGACCAGCAGGGTTCCGAATAGCCCGAGCGCCACATAGGGGGCGATCTTGCCTGCGATTATGTCGGCGGTGTCGATCGGGGTCGAGAGCAACAGCTCCATGGATCCGGTTTCCCACTCGCGCGCCACGGTGAGCGCCGTGAGCAGTATGGACAGTATGGCGAGTATGACAACGGAGAGCCCGGGGACGATGAACCAGGCGCTTCGCTGTTCGGGGTTGAAGAGGTAGCGCGGCACGATCTCTACGCCGCCGATGGAGGTGCGAAGCGGGGCGAGCTTTTCCGATGCGGACGCCTGGATCCCCCCCAGATAGTTCATGATCGGGCCGACCACCGAGTTGTCGGAGCCGTCGATCAAAAGCTGTGCCCGCGCGATGCGGCCTGCGGTCAGATTCTCCTCGAACTCCTTGGGTATCACGAGCACGACCTTCGCCGCGTTGCCCCTGAGCGCCCGCTCCGGATCAACCGCTTCCGGCGAATCCACGATCCTGAAGTAGTTCGAGTTGGTGAAGGTCTGAAGGAGCATGCGCGACGCCTGGGTGTTGTCCTCGTCGAATGCCGCGAGCTCTATGTCGTGGATGTCGAGATCTATTGCGGCGCCGAACAGGATTACGAGGAATACCGGGGCGAACAGTGCCATCGCCAGGGTGAACGGATCGCGCAGTATGTGGCGCACTTCCTTCCGCGCTACGGCTTTGATGCGGCGGATATGCATCAGCGGCCTTCCCCCTCGACCCTCTTTATGAAGACATCCTCCATCGAAGGCTCGATCCTGCGGATCTCGAAGCCTTCGAGCTTTTCGCATCGGGCCCCCCACTTGGCGGCGTCGTTCGTCCTGACGTGGTATCGCATTCCGTATGGCTGTATAGAGTCTATGAAGGGGTCGGCCTTGAGCGTGGTGAGCCATTCGGGATCTGGCCTCTCAGGCGGCGTGAGCTCGTATACGGGTTCCGGAAAGGTCTG
>DAONII010000458.1:0-1174 GCA_035405085.1 bacterium
CCTTAAGGGGAAGACCGTCGCTTTGGAAAGGGGTTATTACAACATCGTCATCTTCAGCGAAAGCTATCCGGAGGTGAAGATCAGGGAATACGGCTCGACGAGCGACGCGCTCGACGCGGTGGCCAGGGGCGAGGTTGACGCCTACGCCGGAAACCGGGCGGTGGCGATCTACCTCATGGAGAAGGAGCTTCTGGGGAACTTAAAGCCGCAGGGGAGGCTGGAGCAGCCCCCGATCGAGCTGGCCATCGGCGTGCGCAAGGACTGGCCTCTCCTGGCCGGCATACTAGACAAGGCTCTGAGGGCGATACCGGCGAAGGAGCTAGACGCGATAAACGCGCGCTACATAAAAAGCATCTACGAGCCGTGGTTCGCGAGCAGGCATTTCTGGTTCGTGGTAGCCGCCTCGCTCGGGGGCGTGCTTCTCGTAGGGTTCCTCGCCGTTTTCTGGAACCGGTCCCTCAAAAGGATGGTCGAGGTGAAGACGAGGGAACTGAAACGCGAAATGGCCGATCGCATTCAGGCGGAGGAGAGCCTCAGCGAGAGCGAACAGCGCTTCAGCAGGATTTTCGAGATATCGTCGGTCGGGATCGGGCAGGTGGACGCGCGCGACGGCCGCATCATCGATTGCAACGACAGGTTCTGTCAGATCCTAGGCCGCACCCGCGAAGAGTTGAAAGGCATTCGCTTCACCGAACTCACGCATCCGGATGACAGGGAGAGGGAATGGGAGCTCTTTTCACGGGCCGTTCGTGGAGAAGCCCCTTACATGATCGAGAAGCGCTATCTGCAAAGGGACGGGAGCACGGTTTGGGTCCGAGTCAACGCGGCGTTCATCTGCGACGATTCCGGCAGCCCCGTGAGCACGGTGGCCATCTGCGAGGATATAACGGAGAGCAAGCTCGCACAGGAGAGGGTGAAGGGGTATTCCGCGAAGCTCGAGAGGATGGTCGATGAGCGCACCCGCGAGCTCGACAGCACCAGGGCCGAGATGTTCGCGCAGGCGAAGCTCTCGGCGATGGGCAGGATGGGTGCGGGGCTCGCTCACCAGCTCAACTCCCCGCTCGGAGGGGCGGTCCTGCTCGTCGACGGGCTCATCGACTCGCTCGGTGAAGAAAACGAGCACCGGGAGTCGCTCCGGCACGTGCGCATGGCCCTCGACAACATGCACCACATC
>DAONII010000459.1:0-1173 GCA_035405085.1 bacterium
CGCCGATTCTACCCTGGCCTGAAGGCCAGGGTTTTCGGCGGCTAACCTTATAAAAGCAATCGGGCCACCGGCAACGAATCGATTTTGAAATAAGTGGGTCCGTCTGACGTAACGACTGATACATCGATCGCGTTAAGTTCTTATGCATTCTTCGTATGATTTTTCGGGGGTTTCCATCCTCGGGTGAAAACGAAGAGTCCATCACCGAACCCCGCTTCAACCCGATCCGCCTTTTGCATCTCGTCCGGGTGGCGAAAGATCGTTTGGCGGCTCTCAAGATTCATGAAGCCCGCCCAAGACAACAGGGCATTCACTTCGCGGGCGCCGTAGAAACGCGCCTCGCTGTAAAATACGCTCGAAGGTCGCTTGATCTCGTATTCGCGCCCTAGGGGGCTGTCGCGATCCACGAACCCTACTATAGCGCAGCCGGCGGGTCGCAACACGCGGAACATCTCCTGGATGGCCAGTTTCGGATCGTCGAGGAAGCAGAGCGTCGTCACCATCAACGTCGCGTCGAAGCGTTCGTCCGGAAACGGCAGGCGCTCAGCTGTGCCATCGATCGCGTATATGCCGCGCTTCCTTGCCGCTTCGCGCATCGCTGCTGAGGGCTCGAGGGTTGTTTTTATTCCCATCGGTTCGGCGAAGTGTCCCGCCCCTGAACCTATCTCCAGGCCGTCCGCATTCGAAGGCCAGAGCTCTCCCAGGGCTTTAAGCTCGGAACTATAGGCGGCGGGGTGCTTGGTGAACCACTCTTCGTATCGGTCGGCGTGTTTATCGAACAAGTCTGTCTTAGGCATGGCGGCTATTCTATGGCGATAAAATCGTTTTTTTACAATTGGTTCGTATGCTTATCATATATGTAGATGAACGGTAAAGCGCTTCGAGTTCTACTCCGAGTTCGTGGCCTGCACTGTTCGTTCATTTATCCCGTGCTCATAGGGCCGCCGCCGTATGGGGCCCACTTAGACACGACCGGTTTTAGCTGTATGACGCTGGTCATGCGGTGCAGGCTTATTTATTAAAAAGATGGCGGAGTGCTCAAAATGGACGGAAAGGGTAGTTTTGAGTTGTCGCATGGCTGCCGTAAGCGTATAAATTGTGTACAAAATTAGGGGGGGTAGAGGAGCCAAGGCCCAGGATAAGGAGGCGCCGGTTTTCGATTGTGCGAGGCAG
>DAONII010000460.1:0-1168 GCA_035405085.1 bacterium
AGGGGCTCTCAGGCGACGATCTCCTCTTCGATCCGCTCACCTTCACGCTCGCGAGCGGCGACTCGGGGCTCAAGGACGCCGCGCTTCATACGCTCGAGGCACTGAGGCTCATAAAGGCGGGGATACCGGGCGCAAGGACCATACTCGGCGTCAGCAACATATCCTTTGGTCTGCCAGCATATGGCCGAAGGATGCTCACGAGCGTCTTTCTTCATCGTGCGCTGGAGGCGGGGCTCGACGCCGCCATAATAAATCCGTCGAAGATAATTCCGCTGGACTCTGTGCCAAAGGAGGCGGCAAAACTCTGCGCCAGGCTCATCGATGGAAGCGAATCCGAGGGCGATCCGCTCAAGGATCTCATAATTCATCTGAATAAGCGTTCGGGCGGGGAAAAGCCCTCCATGAGTATCGGCGACAGCCCGTCCCCGGAAGAGGAGCTGCGCCTGCGCATAATCGAAGGCAGCAAGGATTCGCTCGAGCGTATAATAGCGAACCTCTTGCCCGGCACGGGCGCCGCAGAGATCTTAAACGGCATCCTGCTGCCGGCGATGCAGGAGGTCGGGCGCCGCTTCGGCGAGGGCAGACTGCCGTTGCCGTTCGTCCTTCACTCGGCGGAGGCGATGCGCGCCGCCGTCGACATCCTGTCGCCGCACCTGAAGGCGAAGGATGTGGGGCACAGGGGCACGATAGTGCTGGCCACCGTGAGGGGGGATGTGCACGACATCGGCAAGAACCTGGTCGACGCGATATTGTCCAACAACGGTTTCAAGGTCGTGAACATCGGAATACGCCAGCCAGCCGCTGCGATAGCGAAGGCGGCGAAGGAACACGGGGCCGACGCGATAGGGCTGTCGGGGCTTCTCGTGTCGTCGACCGAGGTCATGCGCGAGGATTTGGGCATCTTTCGCGAAGGCGGTATAGACGTGCCCGTTCTGTGCGGCGGCGCCGCACTCACCCCGGATTTCGTTAAGGACGTGCTTTCGAACGCCTACGGTGGCAGGGTCTTCTACTGCGCCGATGCATTTGACGGCCTCAGGGCTATGGAGGAGATCGCCCGGAAGGGATCGGGAAACGGGGAGCGGGGAAAAGGCGGGGGGAGGAGCGGAAAAAAACAATGAATCCTCCTTTTTGGGGCACGAAGACAATCGATTCCGTTTCGCTCGACGAC
>DAONII010000461.1:0-1168 GCA_035405085.1 bacterium
CGGATCGTCTACTCCGTATAGCTCCCTGTATGCTGCCGCCTCGTCCGGGGCGTTGGCTATGACCCTGGATGCAGAGAGTATGGCGGCGATCTCGGCCTGCTTTCGGATGCCGAAATTGAACCAGGTGCCGAAGTATGTAAACGGATCGTCGAGCTTGAAATTCTCGTTTAACGCCTTTTTCTGCCCCATCGAGTGAGTGATGGCTATCGAACCCACATCCAGCGCCTGCGCCGCCGAAACCCCGATTATGTTCCCGTCGGTATAGCCCCCCACGTAGCCGTACGCGCCCCTTAAAAATCCGATTATGGCGGCGTCCTCGGCCATCCCGCGAAACTTCGGGTAGAGCTCCTCCTTCGGCGTTAGCGAAGCGCCCACCACCGTATGTCCGGCGGCGTCTAACTTTAGCCCGCCGGGAATCACGCGGACGATCTCGACCATGCCGCCGCCCGGATCCTGAAACCAAAGCAGGTATGGACCCAGGTTTCCGTAGCGCTGGCCCAGGACTGTCACCTTGTAGCCTAGATTGGCCAGGGCCTTGGCCGTGTTGAGAACGTAGAAGGTCTGACCGCCGGTATCGATTCCGGATTGAACGCCCCCGTCATAATGCGTGGGCAGAAAACCCTGAGTCTGAACGAGGAATATGTGGCCCTTACTCGGATCGGATGAAACATTGATAAATGCGTCGTGCGTCTCGTTTATCTGCAGAGGAGAAAGCCTTCCACTCGCCGCCGCCCTCTCGGCGTTGATCTTCTCGAAGAGGTGCCTGTAGTACTGAAATTTCCCGGAGTTGATGAGGGCGTTCATATCGATCTTGCCGGCCATGCTCTCCTCCTTTTAGCTTCGACTGTTCGTCAGCGACCCTATGCCCTGCGGTCGGGAAGCCATAAAAAAACGCGGCCCCCCGGCTATTGTGTCGGCGTTTTGGAAAAAAAGTTTCGCGAAAAAAGACACTTTTTCCGCCACCCCCACAAGGCCCCAAAAGGCCCCTAAAATCCACCCAGGACGGCGCTCTCCGATCCGGACGAAAAAAGGGGCGCCGACAACAGCCGGCCCCCCCAGCCGGGACCATACAGGGATAGCGTTTGCTGTCAAGGCCTGGAGGACAAAATCCGACGTTAAATCGGTGGGGGGAGTGTGCGCCGACTGCCCTTGCAAACGAAGGCCCCTT
>DAONII010000462.1:0-1160 GCA_035405085.1 bacterium
GAAGACGATTAAGATAACCGGCACGTTCAAGGGCGAGGAGCTTGCCGCGCGTGTTGTGAACTCCTATCTCGAGCAGCTGCAGAACTTCATCAACAAGAACGCGCTGACCACCGCGAAGAGAAACCGCCTGTTCATCGAGGAGCAGCTAGCCGAGAACAAGGAGGACCTACTAGAAGCGGGCAAGGAGATAAACGAGTTCTATCAGGGAGGAAAGGTCTCGAGCGCCGAGGCAAAAATTCATGTACCTTTGGGGCGTAACACATCACAGGTTACAGGTGACAAGGACATCGGGACTCGGAACTCGGAACTCGGAACTCGGAACCTGGGTGTCATGGCGGAATCCTCCCCGAATCCCGAGTCCCGAATCCCTACGTCTGGTGTGAACCCGAATCCCGAGTCCCGAATCCCGAGTCCCGAAGGGGTTGCAGACGCCGGTCACGGGTCACAGGTTACAGGTCACGAAGCTGAGCAGTTGTTGTCCAAAAAGGCTGATATTGAGAAAAAGATCGCCCAGGCACGGGTTGTAAAGGACGTGCCGCAACAGGTCTACCTCTCGTATTTGATGCTCCGGCGCGAGCTTTTGGGCAAGGTGAACGCGCTGCTAACCACGCAGTACGAGATGGCCAAGATCGAGGAGAGCAAAGAGGACCTCGCATTCCAGGTCATCGACTACGCGGTGCCGCCTGTCCTTAGGGCCTCGCCCAAGCGCGCGCAGATATGCATCATGTCGTTCTTCGCGGCGCTGTTCCTTGCCGTATTCATCGCCTTTTTCCGCGAGTACCTGGAGCGCATGAAGGCCGCCGGGCCGTCGAGGAAGGGGTGAGGCTGAGAGGCTGAGAAGCGAGAGGCGAGAAGCGAGAGGCAAGAAGCCAGAGGCCAGAGGCTAGAGGCTAGAGGCTAGAGGCTAGAGGCTAGAGGCCAGAGGCAAGAGGCAAGAGGCAAGAGGCAAGAGGCAAGAGGCAAGAGGCGAGAGGCCAGAGGCTAGAGGCTAGAGGCTAAGAGGTATAGTTTAGAAGTGGTTTGATGCTTGGAGTTTGGAATTTATTTGGGATTTGAAGTTTGGAATTTGAAGCGACGCCGGGGGAGACCCTGGTGTTTTTTTATGCACTAAATGTCCTCGCCAGGTGGCTCTTTCTTGCCTGAAATCCAGATATTCTCTT
>DAONII010000463.1:0-1157 GCA_035405085.1 bacterium
TGCGCGGGCTGATGGACTTCGGCGCCGACAGCAGGGACCACACGGCGAAAATCCTGCGCCTTTCCGAGGACCTCCCCATCGTCATAGAGATCGTGGACAAGCCTGAGCAGATCGAGCGCTTCGTTGAGATAATCGACCCGATGATCGAGGAGGGGCTGGTCACGCTCGAGAAGGCCACCGTGATCGCCTACCGCCACCACAAGGGCGGTCACCTCTAGCCTCTTGCCTCTTGCCTCTTGCCTCTTGCCTCTTGCTTCTTGCCTCTTGCCTCTTGCTTCTTGCTTCTTGCCTCTCAGCTTCTCTAGCTTCTCAGCCTCTTGCTTCTTGCTTCTCGCTCTTTCTTCCACCCCTACCTCTTCATCGCCTTGTACCTTATCCGGTGCACGCTCTCCGCCCCGGCACCCAGCCTTCGGATCCGGTCCGCCTCGTAGTCGGCGAAGTTCCCCTCGAACCAGGTGACCTTCGAGTCCCCCTCGAAGGCGAGGATATGAGTCGCTATGCGGTCGAGAAACCAGCGGTCGTGGCTGATGACGACCGCGCAGCCGGCGTAATTCTCAAGTGCCGTCTCCAGCGCCCGCAGCGTGTTCACGTCGAGGTCGTTCGTCGGCTCGTCGAGGAGCAGAACGTTGCCCGCGTCCTTCAAGGTCATCGCCAGATGCACGCGGTTTCTCTCCCCGCCGGAGAGGACCGATATCGGCTTTTGCTGGTCCGACCCGGAGAAGTTGAAGCGCGCGACGTAGGCCCGCGAGTTCACCTCGCGCTGCCCGAGAGAGATGTTGTCCGCGCCGCCGGATATGCACTCCCACACGGTTCTCTCGTCATCAGGCGAGAAGCGGTTCTGGTCGACGTAGCCGAGCTTCACCGTGTCGCCGACCTTGAACGTACCCGCATCCGGCTTCTCCAGCCCCATGATGAGCTTGAAGAGCGTTGTCTTGCCCGCGCCGTTGGGGCCGATGACGCCGACGATCCCGCCCTGCGGAAGCGAAAAGTCCAGATTCTCGAAGAGAAGCTTCTCGTCGTATGCCTTCGAAACCCCCGTCGCCTCGATCACAACCTCTCCGAGGCGCGGCCCGGGCGGGATGTATATCTCCATCTCCTCGTCGAGGCGCTCGCGGTCCTGCTTGAGCAGGCTTTCGTAGTTCGTTATTCGCGCCTTG
>DAONII010000464.1:0-1150 GCA_035405085.1 bacterium
CCTCGCAGACGACCTCCCAGGCTATCTCCCTGGCCTGCTTGAGGCCCTCCTTCGAGGAGCCGTCGTAAACATCCTGCGGAAGTGTAGCCCAGGCCAGCTGGGCGACGTTTTTCACCATGCTCTCGCTGCAGATACCGCTTCCGGACATCGATCCCTCCCAAGCCCCGGCCCCATGGAGTTGTTATCGGCTGCAGGACACGGCATTGTTGCTCTTTAGTTAAAATAATGTGGGCTTAGGCCTGTGCCGGTCGTCGTATATGCGCCCAAGGGCTCCGAGGTCCGCTACAGGATATGGCGAGGGGATGCAGAAGCAAAGCTTTTGCCTAGGGGTTGAACAATATAAAGCCCAAATATTCGCCTAGAATCGGTTCTCCCCGCGCCCGGCCCTGTCCTTATCATCCGCCTTTACGAGCGAGCGAAGCCATCTCGTCGCGGACATCCCCGGCGAATCTCCCTGCACGACCTCGTCATTCTCTTTCGGTCTATTGTCAAGATCTGACGGCGCCGGTCGCGAAGCCTTCGGGTGCAAGGGTTTACGGCGCACCCGCAGAAAAATGAATGCCGCCGCCACAAACAGCAGTATCAAACCAACTGCAATCCAAGGGATCATAACTCGGCTCCTCTTTGATCATCATTACATTAATCGATAAAAAACATCAATTCTGGCCGTTGTCATCTTTTTTACATGAGGAGACCCAGCACATGTGATATAAGGTCGTCACACTCTAAACGGGGGAGGAGATATGAACGGTCAACTCAAGATGTCCAGCTCTTCGACTATCGTGGCGGCAATCCTGGCGATAGTGCTCGGATTCGTGATGCTGCTCTACCCGGGCGGCACGATGGCCCTTATGGGGGTGGCGTTCACGACGCTGCAGGCGATACTGACGATCTTCATCCTCGCGTACGCGATATCCGAGGCGGTCGGTTACTTCAGGGCCGGCAGAAAAGCCGCCGGCTTGTTCGCGATAATATTCGGCCTTGCCGCGGTTCTGCTCGTCTGGCTCTTCAACGTGGGCATAGTATACATGGTCTTCGCGCTCTTCTGCATCGTGGCGGGCATAAGCGAGGTGATAGGGGCGTTCACCTTCCCGGCCGCGCGCGCGCTGCTGATGCTTCTGGGGCTCATAAACATCATGATCGGCGCCAT
>DAONII010000465.1:0-1143 GCA_035405085.1 bacterium
GACCCGGATCGCGATAGTTCCCGTAGGATATGCCGACGGCTATCCGTGGAGGGCATCCGGGAAGGCCTCGGTCCTTGCCGGATGCATGCGCTGTCCGGTGCTGGGCCGGGTTACCATGGACATGATAGTCGTCGACGTGTCCGATGCGAAGGATTTTTCGGTGAACGACGCGGTGGTTTTGCTCGGGAGGCAGGGGGATGAGGAGATATCGCTTTCCGAGTTGGCCGGCTGGGCGGACACCATTTCATACGAGATTCTATGCGGCATATCGAAGAGGATGCCAAGGATCTACAAGGGGTGATGGTCGGCCGGCCGGTCGATATTTAGTCGCCGATCGCCTACGAGGAAAACTGCGCAGATGGAAAGGATGCTAAAAATAGCGGCCCCGATCTTCGAACCGGCCGGGGCCAAAATAATCGGATGGCTGCGCGGCCTGGGCTCCTGGTGCGAGTTTGTGGGCTCGTCTCTCGCATGGTTGGTTCGACCCCCCTTCCGCTTCGACCAGTTCGCGCGGCAGATGGAATTCATAGGCGTGAAGTCAATCGGCATCATCGTGCTGACATCGCTCTTCACCGGCGCCGTATTCGCGCTTCAGACTGGCAAGGTCTACGGGCTCTTCAACATGGAGAGCATGGTGGGCGCCACCGTCGGCCTCTCACTCACCCGCGAGATAGGACCGGTCTTCGCCGCTCTCATGGTGACCGCCAGGGCATGCTCTTCGATGGCCGCCGAGATAGGCACGATGAGGGTCACTGAGCAGATAGATGCTCTCGAGGCCATGGCGGTCTCACCCCTCCAATACCTTGTAGTCCCCCGCCTCGTAGCCGGCACGGTTATGGTTCCGCTTCTGGCAATGCTCTTCAACTACGTGGGCGTCATAGGATCCTATGTCGTCGGGATCTATCTCCTCGGTATAAACGAGGGCCCGTTCATGTACCGCCTCTATTACTACGTGGACGCAAAGGACATCTGGGGCGGCCTCATAAAGGCTGCCATCTTCGGCTTTCTCGTCGCAGGCATAAGCTGCTACATGGGCTACAGGACAAAGGGCGGGGCCGAGGGCGTGGGGCGCGCCACCACCAGGGCGGTGGTGTATTCTGCTGTGACGATCCTCGTCGTCGACTACTTTCTCACGACCTGGAT
>DAONII010000466.1:0-1141 GCA_035405085.1 bacterium
TCGGAAGGGTTCTTTTCACGGACGAGAGCTACTCGAACTACCCCGAACTTCAGGCACTGGGTGAGAAGATCAGGCAGAAGCCTTGGGGGGTCGGCTACTACCGATTCACCGAGAGGAAGGGGCAACCGCCTGTGTACAAGATAGCTGCGTGGGAGACGCTCTCTCCTGCTCCCGGCGTGGAGTGGAAGCTGGTCGCAGCATTTCCGTATAAGGGAAGATAGAGGAGGAGTAGGATCTTATGAAGACTAATAAAACGATTGCAGTAGCGGCTCTGGGGCTCATCACGGCGGCACTCCTTCTTGTGCCCGGCGAAGCATTCGCCCGCTATCCGAAAATATCCCCCATAGGTGATTTGGTGATCAACATGAACGAGCGGGGGCCGGTAATACGCTTCCTGGTCTCCGACAGGGACACATCCGCAAACGAGCTCGTCGTAACCTACCGCTCCGACAACCCCGATCTCGTTCCGGAGGAAGACGAAAACATCCGACTCGGCGGCTCCGGCCAGGACAGGACTATAGTGATAATCCCGGCCAAAGACCAGTACGGCAGCGCCACTATCACGCTTATAGTAACGGACACCGACGGCGACTCGAACAGAGAGCCTTTCCTCGTGGTCGTCAACAGGCCGATCTGAAAGGGCCCGGGGCCTAGAGCCCGACCGAGAGCGCGGGGTCTTCCTTGACGTCCTGCTCGTAGTTTATCAGGCTCGAATAGAAGACCATGTCCGGGTGCTTCCCCTGTATGTAACTCATCTCCCATTCGTTCTTGAAGAGCATCATCGGGTAGCCGCGCACGTCGTAGACGATGTGGTCGCGGTAGTAGCTCTCGAAGCCATCCCTCTTTTCGCGGTCTGATGACCTGTACCACCGCGAGCAGGTGTAGGGCATCGCGTGGAAGCTCGCCTCGGCGCCGTACTCGTGCAACAACCTGAACTTCACCACCTCGAACTGCAGCTGCCCCACCACTCCCACGATGGTGTCCGAGTTGTGCTTGCGGCGAAAGAGCTGCGAGCTCCCCTCCTCAGCCAGGTGCTCCAGCCCCTTCTGCAGCTGCTTTATCTTTATAGGGTTCTTCAGGGTGACGAGGCTGAAGCGGTCCGGGGAGAACTGAGGGATGCCGGTGAACTTGAGCTTCTCGC
>DAONII010000467.1:0-1140 GCA_035405085.1 bacterium
ATAACCTCGTTCATGGGCGCGCCGCTGTTTCTCTATCTGCTCATCAAGGACAGGTACGCCTATGATAAGTGTTGAGGATCTCACGTTCTCATATCCGGGCAAGAGGGTGTTGAACGGCGTGACCTTTTCCCTTGGGGAAAACCGTATACTGTCGCTGCTCGGCAGAAACGGCGCCGGGAAGACGACCCTGCTCAAATGCCTCAACCGTCTTCTCGACCCTGACTTCGGTAAGGTAAGGCTTTGCGGACGCGATGCTTCAGGGCTATCCTCCCTGGAGCTTGCGAGGCTCGTCGGCTACGTGCCGCAGGTCGCGCGCGAGGAGCCGATGACCGTCTTCGACGCGGTTCTACTCGGGCGCAAGCCCTACATGGGATTCAGGTCGAGCGACGAGGACCTGCATATGGTGGAGGAGATGCTGCATTTCATGGACCTCGAACGCCACGCGTTCAAATTCACCTCCGAACTCTCCGGCGGCGAGTATCAGAAGGTGATAATAGCGAGGGCTTTGGTGAAGGAGCCGGAGATTCTCCTCCTCGACGAGCCGACGAACAACCTGGATCTCAAAAATCAGTTTCAGACGATGGAGCTTTTGAAACACGTGTCGGAGAAACACGGCGTTACCGTGGTGCTGTCGATCCACGACATCAACATCGCGTGCAGATATTCCGACTATCTGTTGCTTCTCGACGACGGGGCAGTCTGCGGCTACGACGAGACCCCTAATATAGGTATCGACAGTTTGAGCAGGCTTTACGACATAAAGCTGGAGAGGGGGACTGCGGCTGGGTCCGTCTTCTTCGTTCCATCATTCGAGACTAAGGAGGCGCGAGATGGTGAGGCATAGATCGCTTTTTATCGTGGCCTTTGCCGCGGCGGCGCTTCTTTTTTGTGGCCCGGCGGGTTCGGCCGAAAGCCCTCGGACGCTCGAGATCACCGATATGGCGGGCCGAAAGGTCTCGGTGCCGAGCGATCCCGCGAGGGTCGTCGCGGTGGCTCCGGGAACCGCGAGGCTCATCGTCTACATGGGCCTCCATGAGAGGTTGGTTGGGATAGAAAAGCTCGAGAAGAAACATCCTCGCGGGAGGCCTTACTGGCTCGCGAAAAAGAAGAGTCTGTCGGCACTTCCGGTAATAGGCCCGG
>DAONII010000468.1:0-1138 GCA_035405085.1 bacterium
CACGCCCTGCCGGCGCGCACGGCGGGCGACACCGAGAAGCCAAGCCTCATCAAAGCGAAGACCAGAGGCACGAAGAGGAATACCATCGTCCCGACGCGCGGGCTGAAGATCGTCAGCGACATCGCTGCGACGCTCGCCAGAGGTATGACGTAACTCCCCCTTCGGTAGAACGCCACCACATCATACCCGACATCCTTGTCTATCAGCCGCTTTCCCGCTGAGGCATGGCGCCAGTGAAGCCAGAAGATTATCCCGCCCGCGAATATGTTCGCCTCGAATATAAGGGCGGCCAGATGCCTGTCGCCGTAATCTCCGACGAGCGAGGTGGAAAACGGTATGAGGCTCACGAAGAAAAGCGCGATCAGGTTTATCCAGAGCATCCCGCCGTCGGAGCGGCGTATGAAGTGGCACTGCTGGTGGTGCTTCGTCCAGAAGACCGCGAGGATGACGAAGCTCTCAAGATAATGCAGCAGCCGCGGCCAGAGCATGACTATCGCCTCTTCGAATGGAACTTCCCTCCCGTGGCTGATCATCTCATCTATGTCCAGGTTCAACACGAGTATCGTCAGGGCGATAGCGAACACGCCGTCCACGAGGTTCTCTATGCGCGTGGTGGAAAGATCCAGATGCAGCTTCTTTACCGATGGCATCTTCATTAGAGAGCGTCCTTGCCGGGAGACGTCATCGCATCACTTCTTTTTTTTCTTCGAATCCGCCCTGGCCCTGAAGAGATCCCACGCCTCCGAACCGCACTCTCCTATCGAAAAGACGCAGGGCGTGCACGTGCCCTTCTTGATGAAGAGCAGGTTGCAGGCCATCGAACCCTCCGGCATGGACATCCCGCCCATCATCACGTTCTTGTTCAGGCGCACCTCCTCTCCGTCCACCTCCCCCACGAACGAAAAGATGCTGCGCCCCTCCTTCCCCTTGCCCGTTACGGTGCATGATCCGCCGAACTCCTCGTAGGAACAGGAGCCTCCCATCACAGCCTTCTTCTTTTTTGCCTCGCCGGACGACGGCATAAGCAAAAGCGCGAAGGCAAGAACCGGCAGAAAAAACGGCATCCTCATAAACCCTCCCGAAACTCCGGCGGGCGACCGCGCCGCCTCGGACATTTGCCGACGAATCAGCTGCGTGC
>DAONII010000469.1:0-1129 GCA_035405085.1 bacterium
AAGAGCCACCAGCTCGACTACGTCTTCTTCTACGACGACAACTTCGCGGCGAACCCGGCGCACACGAAGGAACTCCTCCGCAGGATGATCGCCGAGGGGGTCACCCCGAAGTGGAGCGCGCAGGTGCGCATAGACATAGCGAACGACCCGGAGCTGCTCTCTCTCATGCGAAAGTCCGGCTGCGCTCTCGTGTACATCGGGCTGGAATCGATAAACCCGAAGACGCTCGAGGAACTCAACAAGGGCCAGACCCCTGACGAGATAGAGTCCGCCATAGCCAAGATACAGTCCGTCGGCATAAACATACACGGCATGTTCATCTTCGGCGCCGACCACGACGACGCCTCAACCATAAGCCAGACGGTAAAATTCGCGAAGCGCACCGGGCTAGCCACGGTCCAGTTCATGATACTCACGCCGCTGCCGGGAACCCCGGTCTTCCATGAGATGGAGGAGAACAACCGGCTCATCTCGCGCGACTGGGGCTATTACGACGCACACCACGTCGTATTCAGACCGAAGAATATGAGCTATCTGCAACTGCAGACGCAGACGATAAAGGCGATGATGAGGTTCTACTCGCTGCCGCAGATAATCAAGAAGCTCAACCAGTTCGACCTGTGGGCGATGATAGTGCGCACCTACGGCTGGAGGATGACGCGGCAGACGCGCCGAAACATGCGCGGCTTCACAAAGCACATGAAGGAACTCTACCACCAGGCCGGCGACGGACTCTCCACGGCACGCCAGGACATAGGGCTTCGCGCCCGAAAGACAACCGACGACCTCAGGGAATACTTCGGATCGATCAACTTCGACCGCATCAGGCAGCTGAAACAGGAAAAGATCGCCCAGTGGCGCTCATCGAGCTCTTCCGCCGACAGCCCTCAGGCCAGCTGACACCTCCCTGCACCTCCCTCAGGATAATCCTGAATCGAAAGAGATCAGCTTCTTAAAAGCCGAAGGACGTGCCCTGCTATGGCCGGGGCCGCGGTCAGACCGGGGGACTCTATCCCCAGAAGATGAACGAACGGGCCTTCGCGAAGGATCTCGAAATCGCCGCAGGCCCTGCCCCCCTCGAAGAGCTTCGGCCGGTTGCCGGCGAACGCCGGTTCGAGCTCACCCGCCG
>DAONII010000470.1:0-1125 GCA_035405085.1 bacterium
CCCCAGGATACCCAAGCGCGTCCCCAAGTTTCTGACCGTCGACGAGGTGTTCTCGCTGCTCAGGCAGCCCGAGGGCACCGGCGCCCTCGGCTCCCGCGACCGCGCGATACTCGAGCTGCTCTACGCGTCAGGCCTCCGGGTGAGCGAGCTGGTGGGCCTGGATTTGAAGGATATCGATATAGCTGAAAAGACCGTCCGCGTTATGGGCAAGGGGCGCAAGGAGAGGATCGTCCCGATGGGCGAAAAGGCGGTCTACGCCCTCTCCGACTACATGGAGAAGCGGGTGGGCCTTCTGCAGGAGGGAACCGATGAGGCTGCGCTATTCGTGAATCGGCGCGGCGGCAGGCTCACAGCCCGTTCGGTGGAGAGGCTTCTGGGAAAGTACATAATGCGCTCCGGCCTGCAGAAGTCGGTGACTCCCCACGTTTTGAGGCACACGTTCGCGACGCACCTCCTCGGCGCCGGCGCCGACATGCGCGGGATTCAGGAGTTGCTGGGCCACGCCAGCCTCTCGACGACTCAGAAGTACACCCACGTCGGCATCGAGCACATGATGAAGGTCTACGACGAGGCTCACCCGAAGGCATGAAATAGAGGGGCCGGCGAAGCCCTCGCCGTAGCGGCCGCCGTTTTGAAATCGGCTGTGAGCCTGTTTATACGTCCCTTTCTCCTTCCTTCCGTTCGTTCGCGTCTTCCTTGCTTTGTAATGCATGCCGGGTTATAGGTGCACCCTTTCGAGAGGTGATGCTATGTTTCATTCGACCACGGTCGTGTGCGTCAGGCGCGGGGGAAGCGTCGCAATGGGGGGCGACGGGCAGGTGAGCCTGGGAAACACCATAATCAAGAAGAGCGCCTGCAAGATAAGGACGATGCAGGACAAAAAGGTGCTCGCGGGGTTCGCCGGCTCCTCGGCGGATGCGTTCACGCTCTTCGAGCGCTTCGAGGGAAAGCTCTCCGAGCACCGCGGGAACCTCACCCGCGCCGCTGTCGAGCTCGCGAAGGAGTGGCGGACCGACCGGATACTCAGGAAGCTGGAGGCGATGATGATCGTCGCCGACAGGGAGAAGACGTTTACGATATCGGGCACCGGGGACGTGCTAGAGCCGGACGACGACGTCGCGGCCA
>DAONII010000471.1:0-1124 GCA_035405085.1 bacterium
TGCGAAGAAGTTCGCCTCCAAGTCCCGAAACACCCCCTTCGACGGCCTGCGCGTTCGTGGACGGGTTCGTTACACGATGGCGGGCGGAAAGGTTATCTGTGCCGGTTGACGTGTTAAAGGACATCGGCCCGACGAAAGCCGGGAACGAGGGTGCGCTGACGGTTCGCGACCCGCTGCAGAGGTTCATGCAGGAGGTGGGATCATATCCGGTGCTGACTTCGGATGAGGAGCTCTCGCTCGCCAGGCGCTACCACGAGGAAGGGGATATAGAGGCGGCGAAAAAGCTCGTGACCACGCACCTAAGGCTCGTCGTCAGGATAGCGATGGAGTACCGCAGCGCATATCACAACGTACTCGACCTCATCCAGGAGGGTAACGTTGGGCTACTTCAGGCGGTTCGCCACTTCGACCCGAAGAAGGGCGCCAGGCTATCAACCTACGCCCAGTGGTGGATACGCTCCTACATACTGAAGTACATCCTGGACAATTTCCGCCTCATCAAGATCGGGACCACGAAGGAGCAGAAGAAGCTCTTCTACAACCTGATGCGCGAAAAGGAAAAGATCGAGGCGATGGGATATTATGCGACCCCCGCTGAGCTCTCGAAGAGGCTAGGCGTGGGCGAGCATGTCGTCGAGGAGATGGAGCGTAGACTAACGACTCCGGAGCAGGCGCTTCAGGCTCCGATAAGGTCTCCAAGCGGCGGCAGCGAGGCGATTCTCCAGGATTTTCTGCCTATAGACGGCAAACCTGCCGACGAGGTCCTTGAGGAAAGTCAGACGCAGGACATGCTGAAGCAGAAGTTCGCCGAGTTCGCTGCAAATCTCTCCGAGCGCGACCGGAAGATCTTTCAGGAGAGGCTCATGGCGGAACTTCCGCTCACGCTCAAGGAGATCGCCGACGAGTACGGGATCACGAAGGAGCGGGTCCGCCAGATAGAGGCGAGGATAATAGAGAGGCTCAAAAAGCACTTCAAGGAGAGCGGGATAGGGGTCGATGCGCTGAAGCTTTGATGCTTGTCGAATGGTGGGCAGGGCGAGGTTTGAAAGGCCCGACAAAGACGCCGGTTGAACTTGACATAATATACCTTATACGACAATAAGCATGGAGCTGGATTTTACCCG
>DAONII010000472.1:0-1123 GCA_035405085.1 bacterium
GCTTCGTCGCCTACGTGGTGAACGCTAAAGACCGGGTGGAGGTCAGGCCGGTGGGGCTGGCCGGCATCTCGGACGGCATGCAGGCGGTCACGAAGGGGGTCTCCGAGGGCGAGCGGGTGATCGTCGAGGGCCTTCAGAAGGTTAAGGACGGGATGAAGGTGAATCCGCAGAAGAAGAAATAGCGGGCAAAGAAAACCGGGGAGGCCTGTGTTCGTAAACTTCTTCATAGAGCGCCCGATATTCGCGTCGGTCCTGGCGATCATAATCGTCATCGCCGGCGCGGTGTGCATACCCTTCCTGCCGGTCGCCCAGTTCCCCGAGATCGCCCCTCCGGTTGTGCAGATAAGCTCCACTTACACCGGGGCGAGCGCCGAGGTCGTCGAGGAGTCGGTCACCACACCGATAGAGCAGCAGGTCAACGGCGTCGAGGGCATGACGTACATGTCCTCGTACAGCTCCTCCGACGGCAGCTCGACGATAAACGTCACCTTCGACATCGGCTACGACCTCGACATAGCGGCCGTGGACACGCAGAACTACTCATCCATAGCGCTGCCGCAGGTCCCGGAGGACGTCCGCCGCTACGGCGTGACGGTCAGGAAGCAGGCCACCGACTTCATAATGGTGGTTAACCTCCTCTCCCCGGGCGGCGAGTTCGACGACCTGTTCCTGTCGAACTATGCGTCGCTCAACGTGGTGGACGAGCTCAAGCGCATCCCGGGCGTCGGAAACGTCACGATCTTCGGCGAGCGCAAGTACTCGATGCGCCTCTGGCTCGACCCGGACAAGCTCACCGCCACCGGCCTCACCTCCAACGACGTGGTGAGCGCCGTGCAGGAGCAGAACGTGCAGGTCGCCGCGGGCGGGATAGGCGTGCCCCCCACCCCCGCGAACCAGGCCTTCTCCTACACGATATCCACGAAGGGCCGGCTCGCCGACGTGAAGGAGTTCGAGAACATAATAGTGAGGACCGCCGAGGACGGCGCCATCGTAAGGGTGAAGGACGTAGCGCGCGTGGAGCTCGGCGCCGAAAACTACCGCTGGTTTTCGCGGCTCAGCGGAAACCACACCGCCTCGGTCGGCATCTACCAGCTCCCCGGCGCCAACGCGGTGGACATAGCGA
>DAONII010000473.1:0-1118 GCA_035405085.1 bacterium
GCTCAAGCTGCACGTCGAGGAATGGTGGAAGCACTCGATAGAGAGGAAGGTACTGTCGATACTCGAACCGACGGGCCTCATACCGAAGACGCCCCACGACATGCGCGAGATTATGAAGAACACCCAGGAGCACTTCGTCAACCTCGAGCTCAACTCGGAGATAGCCGTATCCTCTGGAGTCGCCGCCACCGCGATGATGAGCGGCGGATATTCCGGCATAGTCAACATATCGCCGTTCGCCTGCCTTATCGGCCGCGTCATCGAGGGGCTCTTCGCCCCGTGGGCGCGCGACCGCAACTATCCCACTATCTCGGTCGAGGTAGACGGCAACCAGCTGCCGCCGAACATCGTCAACAAGCTCAACATCTTCATGGTCAACGTACTCCGCTTTGGGAGCGATCGAGAGCTATCGAGCCTCATAGAGCCCGCCAGGAACGCCGCGGACGCCGGGCTAAGGCTCGAGCAGCCTCATGACGGCGTCGCCGCATCGTCCGCCTGCGCCCATTGCTCGGGGCGGACCGACGACGACGAGTGCCTAGGCTCCTGCGGTAAATAAAAAGACCCTCCCCGGCTCTCAGGCCGGGGAGGGTCTTTTGTAGGCGATCGCGCCCGCCAGTCTCGCGTAGGCGCTTAATCCACGATAGTGAACCGCCCCGGATTCACCGGAGTGCTGGTTATGTGAGCCCGGCTCCTACGGCCAGACCTTCTTTCTCATCATAATATGCCTTCTCAAACTCTGCAGGAGGAATGTTACCTATCGGTTCGAGGAGGCGGCGGTTATTAAACCAGTCGACCCATTCGAGCGTCGCGTATTCCACGGCCTCCAGATTCCGCCACGGCCCGCGGCGATGGATCACCTCAGCCTTGAACAGGCCGTTGATCGTCTCCGCCATCGCGTTGTCATATCCGTCGCCGACGCTACCGACCGAGGCGCGAATTCCAGCTTCGATCAAGCGCTCGCTATACCGAATCGCCAAGTACTGGCTACCACGGTCGGAATGGTGAATCAGGTTGCCCTTGACCTTGCGAGCCCACAGGGCTTGTTCCAGCGCATCCAAGGTCAGCTCGGCGGTCATCGTTCTCGCCACCCTCCATCCGACGATCATGCGCGAGAACAC
>DAONII010000474.1:0-1118 GCA_035405085.1 bacterium
CCAAGTATACCAGGGCGAGCGTCTTCTCGAAAGTCGGCAAGAAGACCGACCTCTTCGTACGCTTCTCCACCGTAGCCGGAGAGAGGGGCGCGGCCGACGCCGAGCGCGACATACGCGGCTTCGCGATGAAGTTCTATACCGACGAGGGGAACTGGGACCTCGTCGGCAACAACACCCCCGTTTTTTTCCTGCGCGACCCGCTCAAGTTCCCCGATCTCAACCACGTGGTGAAGCGGGACCCGCGCACGAACCTGCGCAGCGCTAAGAACAACTGGGATTTCTGGACATCGCTCCCCGAGGCGCTCCATCAGGTGACGATCACGATGAGCGACCGCGGCATCCCGCTCTCCTACAGGCACATGCACGGCTTCGGCAGCCACACATTCAGCTTCATAAACGCCAAAAACGAGCGCCATTGGGTGAAGTTTCACCTGCGCTCGCACCAGGGGATAAAGAACCTGACCGACGAGGAGGCCGAGAGGGTCATAGGCAAGTGCCGCGAGAGCCACCAGCGCGACCTCTACGGCAGCATCGAGAAAGGCGATTTCCCGAAGTGGACGATGTCGGTCCAGATAATGACCGAGGAGCAGGCCCGCAAGATGCCGTACAACCCCTTCGACCTCACGAAGGTCTGGTACCACAAGGATTTTCCGCTCATCGAGGTCGGGGTGCTCGAGCTCAACCGTAACCCCGAGAACTATTTTGCCGAGGTCGAGCAGGCCGCATTCAACCCGGCGAGCGTGGTGCCCGGCATCGGTTTCTCCCCCGACAAGATGCTTCAGGGGCGCCTCTTCTCCTACGGCGACGCGCAGCGATATCGCCTTGGGGTAAACCACCACCTGATACCCGTGAATAGGGCCCGCTGCCCGTTTCACAGCTACCACCGCGACGGCCAGATGCGGGTCGACGGAAACCACGGCTCCACCCTTGCCTACGAGCCCAACAGCTACAGCCAGTGGCAGGAGCAGCCCGAGTTCAAGGAGCCACCGCTTAAACTCGAAGGCGATGCCGACCACTGGGACTTCCGCGAAGACGACGACGATTACTTCACTCAGCCGGGAATGCTCTTCCGAGCGATGAGCCCGGAGCAACAGAAGGCGCTCTTCGAGAACACCGCG
>DAONII010000475.1:0-1115 GCA_035405085.1 bacterium
GAGGTGCGAAGCACATAGCTCTTCCTGTGGGTGTTCAGAACCGACCTCTCCCCCAAAAGCTTCGACTGGGCGTAGATCGAGAGCGGGTTCGGTTTGTCCTCCTCGGTATAATCCGAGGCCTTCTTCCCGTCGAATACGTAGTCGGTGGAGTAGTGGATCATCACGGCCCCGGCGCGCCTTGCGGCGAGGGCGATGCATCCGGGTGCGAACGCGTTGGTCGCAAACGCCCTGTCGGGTTCGTCCTCGGCCGCATCGACGGCGTTGTATGCGGCCGCGTTTACGATATGGGTCGGCTTGAAGCTCTTGACCGCGCGGTCGACCTCGTCCTGCACGGAGATGTCGAGATCGTCCAAATCGAGGCCCAAAACCTCGAAACCACGCTTTCCGGCAAGATATACGAGCGAAAGGCCGGTCTGTCCCTTTGATCCGAAAACGATGAGTTTCATGCCCTCTTCTCCCCGAGTATGTGCGCAAAATCAGCGGCGAACGGATTCGAGGGATCGTCCTCGTGGCGGATCTCGTCGACCTGCTGCCGCTTTCCCTCGCCTCGGTAGAGGCGGTTGGGAATGTTTATCACCGTGCCGGGGCTTTTGGAGACGCAGCCGTAGGCATGAACGACGCCGGGCGGGACAGTCAATACGCAGGGATTCGATTCCCCAGCCTTGAGTATCATCCTCTTGCCGAAATCGGGGCTGTTTTCGCGGTTGTCCCACAGGGCGACTATGAATCCGCCGGGTCCGGGGAAGAAGAAGGTGTCGGTCTGATCGACGTGCTCATGTGGTCCGCGCGAGAAACCAGGGTTCGTCACGGAGATATAGCCCATCGCAGGGAAGGCCTCGCAATCCATTTCGTCGCGGCGGAAGAATTCCGTGAGATGGCCCCGCGCGTCGGAGTAGCGCTCCGGGCGGTAAACGATTACGCCGTCGATGGAGTCTATTTCGGTGAAGGAAGGGGTCATTTCACATCTCCGTAGTGCTTAGCGAAGAACGCGTTGTGCTCCGGCGTAGCGGCGTCTTTGAGCCAGGCGTCGTTTTTTTCGTACCAAGAGATGGTTTCCCGCAGCCCCTCATCGAAGGAGATGAGCGGCTTCCAGCCGAGCTCGGCGGTCGCCTTGG
>DAONII010000476.1:0-1111 GCA_035405085.1 bacterium
CTTCACGCCGTGCTTCTTGAGGACGTTGGCGAACTTGCAGGTTTCGTCGAGGAGCTCTTTGTAGGTGAGGGTTTTGGTGTGCGCGGGGTCGTTCCCCTCCCAGATGAGAGCGCGCCTGTCGCCCTTGCCGGCCTTCACGTGGCGGTCGAGGCAGTTGACCGAAATGTTCGTCTCGGCCCCCTCGAACCACTTGATATCGATGTTGTTCTTGAAGTCGTAGGAGCGGACCTTCGTCCACTTCTTGAACCACTCGAAGTTGCCGGCTATCTCGCCCCAGAAGCCCTCCGGGTCGGCTATCGAGCGGTCGTGCATCTTCTTGTACTCTTCGAAGCTCTTCACCCACGCCTTGGAGCTGAGCTCCTTGGGCGGGTCGAACTTGCGCGTCTCCTCCATCATGGATTTGATCGTGTGTGTCTCGGCCATACCAATCCTCCTTGAATGCGGACCCTTTTTCGGCGCCCGCGGTTTTGGCGTTAAAATGCGAAGAAACAGCGCGGAGAGGGCCATGTATAGGGTTGAGGACGCATTGTCAACTTGAAGGATTATGCGGGCCCGCTTCTCGAATACGCGGGTGAGAGGGGTGGGCAGCCCTCTGCGGGTGCAAAGGCTAGTTGGAGAGGGGGCGGTTCGTGTCGACGCGATAGAGCCCGTCGGACGGGAACCGGGCAGGCTGCCTGTCGGCGGGGAAGGCGGCTGGGCGAAGGACTTCGGACGTCGGATCGGCGGCCTCCTGCGGGAGTATCGGGGAGGAGATCGGAGCATCGCTCGCGGCTGCCAAAACATAAGACGGTGAGGTCCGGTACTCGTTCACGAGCTCGACGGTGAGAGCGAACATATGGGCTGCCACGAAACAGAAAATTGCCAGAGCCGAAATACCCTTGATGCGCATAGGACCTCCGTGCCGTTGATGAGTCCTTATCGTCCCGGCCTTTGAAAGGTTGCTTGAAAAATGCTCCATGGATTGGCACCGCGCTTGGTCCGGAGCGTCCGCGGGTCGAACCCCAACTTCAGCCGGCGACCCTCTCGCAGCCTCGCGGGCCGCGGACCCTCCTCGTTCGAGCATCGGCGCGTTTCGGCAGAAACGCACCTTTGCTACGCCGAGGTCTCCACG
>DAONII010000477.1:0-1108 GCA_035405085.1 bacterium
CCATCTCCTCTCCATATACGGATGTGAGCGGAAGCGCGACGAGCTTGCCGCCCTCGCGCCTGACCACCGTGAACGGATCGAGCAGCTTCTTGCCGTCCTTCATTTTGCGCAGCGACTTGCACATCGCCTCGTCCTGTCGCATACCCTCGGGATACGCGTCGGAGATCTTTGGCGGAAAGGATGCGATGGCGTTGCAGAACGGATCCTCCTGGGTCTTCGGCGCCTCACACCACGGCCCCTGGTTGCGATTGAACAGCGCGCGCGCGACGTCGTCGCCCGCAGGTATCTTGGACTCGAGGGCCGCTGCGCCCTTCTGTTTCAGGTAAAGCCGCTCTATTATCTTCCCGGCGGCGACGACGTGCTCCACCACCTTGCGGTCAGCGGCGGAGGCCCTGCGGAAGTCGCTGGCGAGCACCGTCGGGTAACCGAAGTCGAGCTCCCTCTTGACCGTCTCGGCGCGGCGCATGTCGACCAGCCTTGAATACGCATCGCGAAATTTCTTCGTGAACCCGCCGGAGACGTAGGCGGAGAGATCCGCGCCCGCTCCTAAGGGGATGAGCTCTCCGGGCTCGACGGTGCCCGAGCGGTTCCTGTCGGCTTCCCAGAATAAACCCAGCCCGGCCTCGACCGCGAGGCGGTTGAAGTCGTCGCGGGAAAGCGCCGGTCCACCGAACTGCTCCGGGTGAGTTTTTGCCGAAGCGAAGGCGGGCGGGCACACAAAAAAGGCGGCGGCGAAAGCGAATACAAGGATAACCTTTATCATCATGACCCCTCCTCGTGTTTCGCGTACCGATATCTTCGCAAGGCTATCGTGTCAAAGTTCAATTCGCCTTTTTTACAGGCGAAGTTCCACTTTTGTTGGGTTGACATATCCGAGGCTTGCGTATTCTATCGCCCGGAATGAAACAGGAATTCGACATCCTGTTCGTAGGGGCCGGCCCCGCATCGCTCGCGGGTGCCCTGCATCTGAGGCGCTTCCTCAACCGCAACCCTCGCTACAGGGATCTCTCCGTGGCGGTTTTGGAGAAGGGGCCGGGAATCGGCGACCACACCCTCTCGGGGGCCTCTCTCGACGTCAAGGCCATGGCCGAGCTCTTCCCGGAATTCG
>DAONII010000478.1:0-1107 GCA_035405085.1 bacterium
GGACCTTGTGCCGTTCAAAACATGTTCATACGATTGCATATACTGCCAGCTCGGACGCACCACAGAGAAGACGATCGAGCGCAAGGAATACGTGCCGGCGGCCGAGGTCATGGAGGAGCTGAAACTCAAACTGTCCTCTCCCCCTGAATTCGACTACATAAGCCTGGCCGGCTCCGGCGAGCCTACCCTCAACAGCAAGACGGGGGAGATAGTACGCTTCGCAAAGGGGCTGACCGATGTTCCCGTAGCGGTCATCACTAACGGTTCTCTCCTATGGATGCCGGAGGTAGCCGAAGAGCTGATGGCGGCCGATCTCGTCATTCCGTCTCTCGACGCCGGAGACGAGAAGCTGTTTCGCCATGTGAATCGCCCCCACCCAGGTATTTCTTTTGACAGGATGGTGGATGGCATAGCTTCGTTCACGTCGAAATTCAAAGGCGAGGTCTGGCTGGAGGTCTTCCTGCTCGGGGGAATCACCGGCATAGCCCCCGAGGTGAAAAAGATAGCCTCCCTTGTGGAGCGAATCGCGCCGGCGCGCGTTCAGATAAATACGGTGGCAAGGCCGGCCGCCGAGGACTACGCGTTTGCGATAACGAAGGAACAGGTCGAGGAGTTCTGCAGGCTTATGCCATCCGGGGCCGAGGCGATAGGGGTTTTCGAGAACGCCCCCTTTCCCGGGGCGTCGGGCGAAGTGGCTTCGGAGGAGGCTATGCTGGCGCTACTCTCCAGGCGGCCGTGCACCGTGAAGGATATATCGGAGGGGCTCGGCATTGCGCCGCAGGAGGTCGTCAAGGTGGTCGATCAACTCATTGCGGCTAAGAAGATCAAGGCTAAGCGCGAAACGGGAGGGGTTTACTACATTCCCGCTTGAGCGCCTGGATCTCTTTTCTGCGCCGACTGCAGGGTTTTCGGAATCTGTCTGGGTCCTTTTTAAGGGAGGGATGCTTATGTTGGGCAAGATACTTTTCGAGCTCAAAAGGCACGCGCCGTTTACCGCCCTCGGCACCGCCAGCGGCCTTGCGCTTATGGCCTTTTTCGTCTTTGCCGGTGTACCCCGCGGTATTTCGGAGAAGCTCTTCTGGATCCTGCACCCGATGCACGTTCTGA
>DAONII010000479.1:0-1104 GCA_035405085.1 bacterium
GATCTGGTTCAGCTTTATGAGGATTGAGTTCGCGACCTTCCTGTCTATCCCCTGCTTCAGCCGCTTCGGGTTCGTCACGAAGAGGTCGTCGCCCACGATCTGAATCCTGGAGCCCAGCTTCTCGGTCATCAGCTTCCAGCCGTCCCAGTCGTCCTCGGCGAGCCCGTCCTCGATTGAGAGGAGCGGGTATTTGTCAACCAGCCCCTCGTACCACCCCACGAGCTCAGCCGCCTTCTTCTTCGGCTGCGCCTCGGCGGCCAGGTTGTAGATCCCGTCCTCATAGAACGAAGAGGCGGCCGCGTCGATCGCAAGGCCCACCTGCTCGCCAGGGCGATAGCCGGCCTTCTCGATGGCGGTCATGATTACGTCGAGCGCCTCCTGATTCGACTTGAGATTAGGCGCGAAGCCGCCCTCGTCGCCCACGCCCGTATTGAGCCCCTTCTCCTTGAGCACCTTCTTGAGCGTATGGAATATCTCGGAGGCCCAGCGCAGCCCCTCTCGGAAATTCGGGGCGCCCACCGGCATTATCATCCACTCCTGTATGTCGACGTTGTTGTCGGCGTGCTCGCCGCCGTTGATTATGTTCATCATCGGGACCGGCAGGAGCGAAGCGTTCGAGGAGCCGAAGAGGCCTGCTATGTAGTCGTGGAAAGATTTCTTCTGATACTCGGATGCGGCGCGCGCGGCGGCGATCGACGCGCCCAGTATCGCGTTCGCGCCTAGCTTCGACTTGTTCGGCGTTCCGTCGAGCTCGATTAGCGTAGAGTCTATCACCTGCTGCCCGGTCACCGGCAGCGACTTCAAGGCGCGGCGGATCGCCGTGTTCACGTTCTCGACCGCCTTCTGGACGCCCTTGCCCATGTAGCGCTTCGAATCGCCGTCGCGCAGCTCGCACGCCTCGTGAATCCCGGTGGACGCTCCGGACGGGATGGCCGCCCTGCCCACGTATCCCCCCTCCACCATGACCTCGACCTCGACCGTCGGATTGCCCCTCGAATCGAGGATCTCCCTGCCGACCACGTTGATGATGCTCGCCACAGACACCTCCCGTAAAGTTGTGAGAAATCGTGCGTTTGGCTACACCGAACCGCCCGGGGTGTCAAC
>DAONII010000480.1:0-1103 GCA_035405085.1 bacterium
CTGCGCGCCGAATTATCGGCCTCAGCGAAGATCAGATGAAGAAGCTCGATGAGACGGTGACGGCCGCCGTCAGAAAGACGTTTCGCGAAGAGATGCACGGCCCGCCTAAGAAGGACAGCATGGGACGGGAAGCCACGATAAAGATCGTTCGGGGGGCGCTTACAGGTAGCAGAAGCGAAATCAGCCAGAAGGACGGCTCGGTCGAGGTGAAGTTCGAAATCCTTGCAAGGGATCACACCGTCTCGCCCGACGATATTTTGGCGGCGAGGGATGTATTCATCGACAAATTCGAAACACACCTCAAGCCGGAGATCGTGAAGCTGATGAAGGGCTTCGGTATAAAATCCTCGAGTTTGGACGTGTCCTATTCCGGAGGCATCCGCCGCGAAGTCACGATAAAGATCACGATGTGAGTCCGAACAACCGGTAACGGAGCGAGTAGTCAATAACCCGTCTGACGGAGCAACCCGGGAAGTGTTGCCGCGCTTCGCTCACCCGCTGACACCGCCTCGTTCCTCCGGCATCGCCACCCACGCCGGCGGCCAACCCTATAAATATTTAACCTTGCTCCGTCTGACCTAATTTTTACATAACGCGACCTTCAATGACACGCCCATCCCGTATCATCGTCGGACGGGGCGGGGAAAGGGGTGCCCCAAAAGGAGGCCTTATGACACGGGAGGAGCTCTACGCGCTTCGCCGCCAGAACAAGTGGGAGCGGCTCTGCCGCCTGCAGAGTAAAGTGATGCCCATAGTCTACGGAATGGGCGAGTCCTTCGTCGTGAACGAGATCGACATACGTCCGGACGACGGCCTGGTCTACGTCTTCGGGGAATTCTGCGACTGCGAGGCCTGGATCCGCCTAGAACGCCCCATGTGCGGCGGACCGGTCGTCCCGTGGCTCGAGTTAAAGATCATGGACAACCCCGAAGAGGTCCCCGACTCCTGTCCGGCTCCGCTCAAGGAGCTCGAGGAGGAGGCGGGCGTCGAGCTCTTCTTCAGGCGCGCGTGGCTCTCGCTCGGCACCGAGGCGCGCGACTGCGCGGACAGCGCGGCCCTGAAGATAATCTTCGAGCACCTGCTCGTCACCGCCGCGCGCGCAA
>DAONII010000481.1:0-1092 GCA_035405085.1 bacterium
CAACATCTTCCGGACGTTAGCGGCGGTCGATATCTGGCCGGGATGCGGGCGGAGTTTATGTATCCTGGAATCGAAGGGTCGTATCGAGGCCCTGTCACCCTCGATCGAAAGCGCCCCGACGACGTCCGCGGCCCGAAGGAGGTTCTCGAGCCGGATGATAGCTACCGCCCCCATCGCAGCCATCGCCTGGGTCCCGTTTATCAGGGCGATGCCCTCCTTCGCAGCCAGCTTCACAGGGGAGAGCTTCGCCGCCCGGAGAGCGCGGGAGGCCGGCTGAAGTCTGCCGCGGTAGAAGACCTCGCCCCTGCCCAGCATCGCAAGCGCCAGATGCGCAAGCGGAGCGAGGTCGCCGGACGCACCCACGGAGCCCTGCTCGGGTATCAGCGGGACGACATCCCTGTTTATCATGTCTATCAGAAGTTTTATCGTCTCGGCGCGTATGCCGGAATACCCCTTCGCTAGCACGTTGGCGCGAAGCAGCATGATGAGCCTGGCTATCGTCGGCGAAAAGGGGTCACCCACGCCGACCGCATGGGATAAAATCAGATTTTCCTGCAGCCTCTCGAGATCCTTCCTGGGTATCCGCTGGTTCGCGAGCATCCCGAAGCCGGTGTTTATCCCGTAGAAGGGCTCGCTCCCCGAAAGCTTCCTCTCCACGTAGCGTCGCACCCTCTTTATCCTGGCCAGGGCCGTCGGCGCGAGAGCCACCCCGGCGTCGCCCCTCATGAAGAGTTGGAGATCGTTTAACGATATGCCTCCGCCGTCGATGCGTATTGTCTTCATGCCTTCCCCCCTTTCGCCTTCCCCTTGAAGCCGATCTCGGCATCGGAGCGCCTTACGTAGTTCGGAGCGAGAGACGATATGTCGTCCCCTCCCCTTTCTAGGCGCGGCGCTGCCGCTGCCGCGAGGTTGTTCGCCTGCGGAAAGAGCTGGGCTCCTCGCGCCACCGAAGCACGCCCCCCCAGAGCCTTCGAAAATTCGCAACCGAACGCCCTGGCGCCGTCGCCCACCATCAGAACCGGGCCTTCGATCTTCTCGAGCCTGGAAATCAGCTCATCGGGAGGCAGCGCGCACTCCTCCATCTCTGAAGAG
>DAONII010000482.1:0-1089 GCA_035405085.1 bacterium
CACACCTGTCGAGGGGTTAAGGTGAAACGAGCTTCGCGCCGAGCGAGCGCGCCTTGGGGAGATACCTCTCGAGGCCGCGGCGCTCGATGGCGCCTGCGTAGAGGCTCCCGATCACCTTCGCGCCCAGCGCCTCCTCGCAGACATCGCGGACGACTTTCGTCGCGTCGTCGCAGACGAAGCGGATGATCGGCGGGACAGTGCCGGAGGCGAGCAGGATGACAGCGTGGCGCCGTCGGCGCGCCCTCGGGGTGGGGCAGCCCTTAAGCGGCCAGCGGCCGGGCTTCGCGAAGAGCCATACGGTGCGGTCGAGGAAGGTCTTCATGACTGCGGTCACGGTGCCGATCGCCACCGCCGTACCGAAGATGAAGGCGTCGGCCTCGGCCAGCAGCGGAACGATCTCGTCCATGTCGTCGCGGATGACGCAGTGGGCGTAATCGGCGTCGGTCGGGTTGTCGCGGCAGGAGAGACAGTTTCTGCAGTACCCGATGCTCCTGTCGACGAGCGTGATCTTGTCGACGTGGACATCACCTGAGGAGACCGCCCCCGCTATCGCCTCGTCGACGAGCCTGTCGACCGCGTGCCCCTTGCGGTAGCTCCCCATTATCGCAACGATGCGCATGTCCACCCCCAGCCCCGCAGGATCTCGGAGTTTGTCTTAGTATGAGTATATAGGCTTTATGTCGACCGGCAACGCCTCGAGGCGCTTCAGCGCCTTTGCCATCTCGGGGCGCACCACACGGTATTTCTCTGCGAATGCCTTGGCCGCCTTGTAGTCGCCTTTGGCCTGGATCATCAGGACCTCTCGCGCGAGATCCCGCGCCGCGCCCAGAAGCTTTTCCTCGTTCACGCCGAACCTGCCGGTCTTCTCATCGTATACGAAGCCGCCCTTGTCCAGGATGTAGTTGAACTGAATCGCGTTGCCGCCCCCGTGAGCGGACTTTATGCCGAAGCGGACGGACCTGAACATGCCGGCGAGATAGGTCGGCCACATGGTCTTCTTAAGCTCCTCCGGGTAGAAGCCCTTCTCTATGAGATATGCGAGGTTGTATATGCCCAGCGTATCCGCCTTGCACTCCTCGAGGACCGAGT
>DAONII010000483.1:0-1066 GCA_035405085.1 bacterium
AGGAAGAGCAGCCCGCCGCCGATTCGCTACAATTCGGTGGAGCAGGTAACCCATGAGTGCGCAGCTCTCCTTTCGCTTATCGCGCGCGCGGGGCACAGAGAAGAAGCCGCGGCGGAGGACGCGTTCAAGGCAGGTTGTGCGAAGCTGGGCTCCGATGTCGGCTGCCTGGGCCTCGCCAGGGAAGCCCCGCCGCTCTCCGAGGCGGCAGAGGCGATAGCTAGGCTCTCCGAGACGACGCCCAAGATAAAGAAACTCGTCGTAGAGGCCGCGGCCGCGGCGACCGGTGCCGACGGCACCGTCACGATTGAAGAGGCAGAGCTTTTGCGCGCTGTTTCCGCAGGGTTAGACGTCCCCGTCCCTCCCGTTTTTGCCTCCTCCACATAACGCGCAACATTTCGGGCCAGGGTGCGATACATAGGCCGGGAATCGTGTCTACGAGGAGGCTCCATATGCGGCCGGGTGCAGGCGAAAAGTGCCTTACGATCCTTCACTTCAACGACTTCCACGGAAAGTTCGAGCCCGATGAAAACGCGAAGGGGCCCGCAGGCGGGGCGGCTCGCCTCGCCACCGTCCTCAAGAAGGCGGAGAAGGAGAGCCGGAAGCGCGGCTGCGATACCTACATCCTCTTCGGAGGCGACGTCTATTCCGGATCGCTCATCTCCTCCGAGTTCAAGGGAAAGGTTGAACGTCGGTTTCTCAACGAGGCGGGCGTAGACGCTATGGTCCTTGGAAACCACGACTTCGACTACGGCCTCGCGGGCGTGAAGGCGCTCGTGAAGGAGGGCTCCTTTCCCGTAATATCCGCAAACGTTTATCTCAACAGCGGCCCGGGCCTGCTTTTGCCGACGGCGGTTTTAGGCCCCGAAGGCGCGTCGGCCGTAGTCCTTTTGGGGCTGACGACCGCCGAGACGCCGCTCATCACCTCGGCGAAAAACGTAGAGGGGCTCGTCTTCAAGGATCCTGTCGACGAAGCGAAGAAGCACGTGGACGACATAAAGTGGAAGGCGCCCGTGAAGATAGCCCTCACGCATCTGGGCGTGGCGGCGGACGTCAAGCTCGCGCAGGA
>DAONII010000484.1:0-1062 GCA_035405085.1 bacterium
ACCTTGAGAACGCTAAGGAAGGCCTCCTGCGGAATGTCGACGCTGCCCACGCGCTTCATCCGCTTCTTGCCCTCCTTCTGTTTCTCCAACAGCTTTCGTTTGCGGGTAACGTCTCCACCGTAGCACTTGGCCGTCACGTCCTTCCTCAACGCCTTCACCGTCTCGCGCGCTATGACCCTGCCCCCTATCGCGGCCTGTATAGCCACGTCGTACTGCTGGCGCGGGATCAGCCCCTTCAGCTTGTGCACGAGCTCACGCCCCTTGTACTGGGAATCCTCCCGATGGACGATCATGGAGAGCGCGTCGACCGGATCGCCGTTTATGAGCACGGTAAGCTTGACCAGCTTCGCCGGCCTGTAGCCGGTTATCTCATAGTCCAGCGAGGCGTAGCCGCGGGAGACGGCCTTCATCTGGTCGAAGAAATCGTACATCATCTCCGAAAACGGAAGCCTGTACTGGATCATCACGCGCTCACGCCCGAAGTACTCCATGTGAACCTGTTCGCCGCGTCGCTCCTGGCACAGCTTCATGATGCCGCCGAGGCAGTCGTTCGGCAGCATGACCGACGCCAGAGCGTATGGCTCCCGTATTTCCTGTATGTGATTGGGCTCCGGTAGCTTGGCCGGGTTATCCACCTCGACGACGTCGCCGCCGGTCGTGAGGACCTCGTAGACGACCGTCGGAGCGGTGGACACCAGAGACAAATCGTACTCCCGCTCCAGTCGCTCCTGTATCACCTCTATGTGCAGTGACCCCAAAAACCCGGCGCGGAAGCCGAAACCCAGCGCGGTGGAGGTCTCGGGCTCGTAGGAGAACGAAGCGTCGTTGAGCTTGAGCTTCTCCATAGCCTCGCGCAGGTCGTCGTACTGTCCGGGGTCCGTCGGATAGAGGCCGGCAAAGACCATCGGCTTGACTTTCTGAAATCCGGGCAGCGGCTCGAGCGCCGGGATCTTCGCATCGGTGATGGTGTCGCCGACGCGAGTATCCGCGACCGCCTTGATGTTGGCCACTACGAAGCCGACCTCCCCGGTCTTCAGCTCGGCCAGGTCCCGGGGGTGAGGA
>DAONII010000485.1:0-1049 GCA_035405085.1 bacterium
CCGCGCGCGTTAAGCCAGCCATAACACCCCGCGAGGCCGAGGCGGCCCTGAAGCTCCTGACAGGGCTCGGTCTGCTCGTCAGGGACGACAGAGGCCGCCTCGCCCAGCAGGATGCCCACATAGCTGGAGGAGACGAGGTAAGCTCCATCGCGATGACGAACTTCCAGAGGGAGATGATAGAGCGCGCCTCCGCGTCGATCGACGCAACGGAGCCGGCCGGGCGCGAGATAGGCTCGCTCACCTTCGCGGCGTCGAAGGCAAAGCTCGTTGAGGCGAAGAGGATGATCCGCGAGTTCCGCTCCAAACTGGCCGGGTTTCTAGCCGAGGAGAAGGAGGCGGACTCCGTCTACCAGTTCAACATCCAGCTTTTCGATTTGAGTTCGAGCAAGGGCGGGGAATAGCTATTCCAGCTCGACCTCGTTTGGGTCGATGCCTGCGAGATACCCGCCCACGCCGCAGTAGAGATACTCGCCGCGCATCGCGCAGGCGGTGGGGGCGCCTGAGAGCTCCACCGAACCCTCCACCGAACCCGCCCCCGTGTCTACGAACAGAACCTTTCCTGCGGAGTCGCCCACGAAGAGGCGGGCGCCCGAGGCAACGAGCACGGTCACGGACCCGGAGAGTGAAGACCCGAGCGATATCTCCTTCTCGATCGCCCCGCTCTCCAAATTCACCAGTTTCAGCGCCGCCTGAGGCCTTTCAAAGGCTACCCATGCGTTTCTGCCGGACGGGCCAAAGGCTATCTCAGGGAGAGGGGCCATTTCGGCTTCGCCCAGAGTCACGTTCTTTCTGCGAAGGGGGCTCGAACCGGATGCGTCGATGACGGAGAAGCCGGCCTCGAAGGCGTCGGACGCGTCTATGCTGCCGGCGTTCACTGCCACCACGTATTCCCTGTCGCCCTCGCCGATATCAAGCACCGCGCTCCCCACCCCGCCGGTGACGACGCCCCTCGTGAAGGCGGGCATCCCCATGTTCGCGAAGTCGCCGTCGAAGTTCCTGAAGTTGCCGAGGAGACTCGTCGCCGCGCCGTCGCTCAAGGCATCGAGGCC
>DAONII010000486.1:0-1049 GCA_035405085.1 bacterium
TTCCTCCTTAAACTGGGTTTCCCTTGTCAACCGACCTGAACCTCAAACCGACCGCGATCAATTGCCCTCGCGCGCGGGCGGTTCATCCCTCGACCAACTCTGGCCCGGCCAGTTTATCACGGACGGGCTCCCCACCGACCGCTGCTCGGTGAATGCGGATGAGATCGTGTAATCGAGGACGACCGAGAATGCATCATCGGCGATCGGCGTCTTGCCGTCCGCGCTTATACCGCGCGCGATGGAGTGGGTCATGGTCAACGCATCGTTCTTGTTAACATAGAGCCAGACGGAGCCGTCCGGCGCCTGCAGGGCTCCGGGGACGCCGCCGACGGATGCGATCTGCACGGGGGTAACGCCGCCGCCCGGTATGCTGAAGGCCTGGGAGAGCGAGGTCCCCTCGTAGACTAGCGTTCCGCCTCCGGTGGAGACGTAGAGAAGGTAGGTGCCGTCGCTGAGCCCCAGTATGTCGGGATCGCAGAAGAGCTTTATCTCCGAGGCGTCGCTCTCGATATACATCGAGGCCCTGTTCCCCGTCTGCTGTGCGAAGCTGTTGAGGCTTTCGTCCTCGGCGATTGCAGAGTGTATCTCCCTCGTACACGGATAGCTCCCGCCGCAGCCGGCCGGGTCGCTGATTCCCTGGCTCGGCAGGTAGAAAAGGACGAGGTCTTCCCCGGAGACGATGAGGGAGGGGTCGACCCAGCCGTTTAAGCCGTCGTCACCGTTTATAACTGCGTCCCCCTGCCCTGCCAGCTGGAAACAGGCGTTGTACTTCTGCCAGCGGGCGTTCCCCTGCGTGTGGAAGACATAAAGATAATCGTCGTAGAAGACGAGCCCCGGCACGCTGCCGCTTATCGGCTCGAAGTCGTCTATCAGCGTCCAGCTGGCCCCGTCGTCGGAACCGGCCAGATACACCATGTGGTTCATCGGGTTCGTGCAGTCGAGTGCCGGATCGCACGACTGAAATGCCATGAGGTAGCTGTATGTCTCTACAGAGGTATTGTCGCACTGAAGGGCCTCGGTGTTGAACACGGCCATGAAACCCTCGAAGG
>DAONII010000487.1:0-1035 GCA_035405085.1 bacterium
GCAAGACGATGCTCGCGGAGCGGCTCCCGACGATCCTCCCCCCGCTCTCCGAGCGGGAGGCGATAGAGGTCGCCAAGATCCAGAGCTGGCACGGCCTTTTACGCCACCGCCCGGAGCTCCCACGCGAGAGGCCCTTTCGCGCACCGCACCACTCCGCCTCCTACGCCGGGATAATCGGGGGCGGCATGGCGGGATCCGCGCGCCTTGGCGAGATATCGCTCGCGCACAACGGGGTTCTCTTCCTCGACGAACTCGGTGAATTCCGCCGCGACGTAATAGAGGTCCTCCGCGGGCCGCTCGAATCGGGAGTCGTACGCGTGGTCCGCGCCGGGGTGTCGCTTTCCTACCCGGCGCGCTTCCAGCTCGCATGCGCGTTCAACCTCTGCCCATGCGGCCTCTGGGGCCACCCGACGCGCCCCTGCACCTGCGGCATCGCGCAGGTTCGGAAATACCGCACGAAGCTCTCCGGCCCCCTGCTCGACCGCATAGATCTGCACGTCGACGTCGGCCCCCCCCCGCACGAGGCGCTCCTGGAGGAGTTCACGGAGGAGGGCTCTGAGGACGTGCGCGCGAGGGTGCTCGCGGCGAGGGAGAGGCAGAGCCGTAGAAACACGCGCTCCCTTTGTAACTCGCTTCTCACCACGCGCGAGATATCGAGACGGTGCTCGTTGGGCAGACAGGAGAGGCTGTTCCTCTCGCACGCGGCCGCCCATCATCACCTCTCGGCCCGCGCGATCCACAGGGTGCTCAAGGTTTCCCGGACTATTGCAGACCTTGCCGGAGCCGCGGAGATAGCGGCGGAGCACATCGCCGAGGCGCTGCAGTTCCGTCCGCAGATGGACGAGGTCGGGTGATGCGTCACGACCACAAATGACGAGAGGTCTTGATTAATCTCCCCCCCCCTGCCATTACTCCCGGATGCCCATCACGCTCGTCACGGGGCCGCAAAACTCAGGCAAGAGCGCCGCGGTCATAGCCGGAATGAGGGAGAGCCTTAAGTCGCGCTCTGCCCTGGCGATAACGCCGTGCAGGCAC
>DAONII010000488.1:0-1030 GCA_035405085.1 bacterium
TGATTACGAGGTAGTTTCTGAAGGGTAAGACTTCCGCGAGGTCCCGCAGGCGGATCTTTCCCTTCGCAAGCGGCGCCCTCAGCCCGGTGGTGTTTATGAACGCGATCTCCGCCTTTCCCTTTATTTTCATCGATTCCGCGACTATCGCGCCCAACTCCGTCTGTCCCTTGCCCTTGGCCGGCATATCCTTTTTTGCCGTGCCGATCACCCTGTCGTATTTTCCTTTTAAGTTTTTGGCATATCGTTCGATGAGAGAGGCCGTTTCCTCATCCTTTGCGACCTTTGCATCGACCGGGATGAGTATCTCGCGGCTTTCGGTTACGCGCCCGCCATCCAGGGTCAAATCCACCCTGCCTACGTATTTTCCGTTCGCGGGAGTCTGGCAGACAGGGATTTTTTTCACCGTCCTGCAGTACTGCGAAGGGGGGACGTGGTCGTGTCCGCCTATAACCGCATCGAAATCTTTAACTTTTTTAGCAAGCGAGATGTCTCCGCGCACCCCTAGATGAGTGAGCGCGATAGAGACAGGGGCCCGGCACTCCTTCAGCCTGAGCGCGGACTTCGCCTCCTTTACCGGATTCTTGAAGACGAGGCTCGCCACGTTTTCGGGGAGCGTCGATGTGCGCGTCTGCTGCGTGGTCAGCCCTACGATCGAGACCCCTGTCCCGGTCACCGCACAGGGTTTCGCGAATCGCCTCCCGTCCTCCTTCCAGAAGGTGTTCGCGGACAGTATGGGAAACGAGGCGGAGGCGGCGAGCTCCTCGAAGCGGGGCACGCCGAAGTCGAACTCATGGTTTCCGATCACCATCGCATCTATGCCAAGCGAGTCGAGGAAGTCGAACTCGGTGGCCCCCTCGTACTCGTTCGATATAAGAGTACCGGTGAAGGCGTCGCCGCCGAAGAGGACGAGCGTATCCACGCCGCGCAGTCGGTTTTCCTCTCTCACCCCCTTCACTATCGTAGCGATCCTGGCCGCTCCTCCGCCGTCAGGGCGAGCCTCGAGATATCCGTGCAGGTCGTTGAAGTGGAG
>DAONII010000489.1:0-1028 GCA_035405085.1 bacterium
CCGGCCCGTCGTACTGCGCCAGCCACTCCCTGAAGAGCAGAACTGTGTAGCCGCGCGCGTCGAAGAGCGTTCCGTCGAGATCGAGCGCCAAAGCCGGGGTTCGCCCCTTCTCCCATGCGGAGACTGCATCCTGAAAGAGCAGGTCGATCAGGTCGCCGACCCTGAAGCGCTCGCCCACCGGGCGACCCTCCACGGGGGAGATGACGAGCTCGACCGACGAGCCCTTCGGCGCCTCGGGACCCTCTATGCGGTAGTACTGCGGCACACCCAACCGATTCTCCGACATAGCTATTATGTCAGGAGGCTCGAATAGCGCCTCGTTCGGGATGAGCATCACCATTGCGCCTTTCATCACGTTATCCGAGACGCCGACGTCGGTGATCACCTTTCCCAGGGCCACGTGATTAGTGAGCCTCGCCACGGGGGAACCGTGCTTGAAGCCGGACGAGAATATTCCGTCAACGTCCCTCTTGGACACGAAACCGGTGTTTCGCCACTCGACGCGGTATTCCCCCGACCCCTGATCGAAGACGACCCTGACGAGCGAGGGCTGGACCCCGCCCGCCCTGCCGAAAAAGACTCCAAGCGAACGTGAGGACATCGGGGTAAGGTCGATGTAGTGATCGCTGACCGCGGAATCGACGAAGGATCCGTCTTGGGAGAGATCCCTGATGCCGTTTCCCAAGGCGACCTTCGCGAGCTCACAGAGCACGGTCGGGTCGTACGGAAACCTCATGTAGTTCTGAAAGAGAGTCGGATGATTTATGGCAAGCCAGGCCCACTCTGCATGAGAAAGTTTGAACGGTTCCGCTAAAAAAGCGGCCCCCCTTGAAAAGCCACCAGCCATAAACCCTTCGGCCGTCTGGGCGCCTGATCCGGCTTCACCATGATTCGAAGATGCGAAAGGAACATCCTTCTGCGGGAGTATCAGGATCGGATTGTGCTGGATCTTTTTGGGCATGGCCTCCGGTCCTCCGTCTCGATGTCAAACGCGGCCTGAAGTTGACGCCATCTACCTCATACGGCTT
>DAONII010000490.1:0-1028 GCA_035405085.1 bacterium
CAACTATAAAAACGGCAGCGGCGCGCATATGTCTGCATAAACCGCAAAGCCTCCGAGCACAAACCAAAAATCCGAATTCGCCGAAGCGGGAGACGACGCGAAGGACACGGGCTCGCGAAGGGAGGCCGGCGCCGAAAACGCTTTCGGCTCGTCGGTAAAAAAAAACGCCCCCCGGATGGGGGGCGTTTCATATATTCGCTGCGAAAATATCTCTATCTGCCCATGCCGAAGCGCCTCTGCCCGGCGCCTGAAGGACGTCCCGCGCCTTTCTTCGCGCCCGGCCTTCCGCTTGGGTTCGAGTTCGTTTTCCCAGGGGAGTTCGAGCCCGGCTTCCTGCCTCCCCTGCCCCCGGCTTTAAACCGGCGGTTCGGGTTACCCTGGTTTCGCGGCGACACGGCCGGCGCCTTTGCCGTCGAGTTCGCCGCTTTCTCGCAGTGGTACGGGTGGTCGGCCATGACCGGAACCGGGCGCTTGAGCAGCCGCTCGATGTCGCGCAGATACGCGCGCTCCGGCGCCGCACAGAAAGAAAGGGCCACGCCCGTCGCGCCGGCGCGGGCGGTGCGACCTATGCGGTGCACGTAGCTCTCGGGCACGTTCGGGAGGTCGTAGTTCACCACGTGGCTGATGCCGTCGACGTCGATACCTCGCGCGGCGATGTCCGTCGCAACGAGAACCCTGCACCGCCCCTTCTTGAAGTCGTCGAGCGCCGCTATCCGCGCGGTTTGCGACTTGTTTCCGTGTATCGCGCGCGCCTCGACCGAGCCCTGCCCCAGCTGCTTGACGAGCCGGTTCGCCCCGTGTTTCGTGCGCGTGAAGACGAGCATGCGGTCCACCTCCGAGTCCTTTAGCAGGTTGGCCAGAAGCGCCCGCTTGTCCCCCTCGTCCACGAAGAGCACCCGCTCGTCTATCGCCTCGAGCGTGGAGGCCGGCGGCGTCACCGCGACACTCACCGGGTCGGAGAGCATCCCCTCCGCCAGCCTTCGTATCTCCGGAGCCATCGTCGCGGAGAAGAGAAGCGTCTGGCGCCT
>DAONII010000491.1:0-1026 GCA_035405085.1 bacterium
CCTTGTAGTCGCCTTTGGCCTGGATCATCAGGATCTCTCGCGCGAGATCCCGCGCCGCGCCAAGAAGCTTTTCCTCGTTAACTCCGAACCTGCCGGTCTTCCCGTCGTATACGAAGCCGCCCTTGTCCAGGATGTA
This sequence comes from bacterium, assembly GCA_035405085.1. Lineage (GTDB taxonomy): Bacteria > UBA10199 > UBA10199 > 2-02-FULL-44-16 > JAAZCA01 > DAONII01. Next base: position 137 of record DAONII010000491.1, read on the forward strand.
ATTGAATTGAATAGCGTTGCCGCCCCCGTGCGCGGAATTTATGCCGAAGCGGACGGACCTGAACATTCCGGCGAGATAGGTCGGCCACATGGTCTTCTTCATCTCCTCACGGTAAAAACCTTTGTCTATTAGGTAGGCCAGGTTATATATGCCGAGGGTGTCCGCCTTGCACTCCTCGAGGACCGAATAGATGTCCTTGAGCTCCCTGTTCACGGTGGTCTTCTTGCCGTTCTTGACGATCTCCCCCGGCCCTATCCCGTGGCTTATCTCGTGTATGAGCGTGTGCGCGAAGAAGGGTTCGAAGCCCACGCGGGAGACCTGATCCGGCAGCATGACCTCCTTCGCTATCGGAAGGAGGATCTTTTCGAACTTCGCGTGCTGCACGTTCTTCAAAAGCACCTTCTTGCTCCCCTCCTCGTTTCTCACCCTCTCGTCGTTCGGGAGATTGAACGCGAGCGTCTGGACCCCCGCCTTCGAGTCGCCGGCGGAGAAGATGAGCTGGACGACCACGATCGGGGACTCGAGCGAACGCCCCTTCCCCTTATGCTCATCGGCTATCGGCAGATGGCGCTCGAGCTGTGCAATCGACGAACCTATCTTCTGCAGCCTCGCGCTCTCCTCGGGGTCCACCCTTGTGATGAACGCCTCGAAGGCGCCCTTGTACCCCATAAGCTCGTCCTCGTAGACCTCGTACGGTCCGATCACGACCTCGATGTCGTGGTCCTTCAGGCGAACCCAGTCGACGTCGCTTTGATAGTAATCATTGGAGACGAACGCGTCGGCGCGGCTTCTGAGGAACTTCTTAAGGCTCTCGTTGTCGGTGAGCTCTGCGGCACGGCGAAGGTGGCCGGCGGCCTTTGCGAGCAGATCCTCGTATTCCCTGGAGTAGG
>DAONII010000492.1:0-1015 GCA_035405085.1 bacterium
CATTGAGCATCGCGGAGGGGTGAGTTGGAGGCGGCTGCTGGGGGCAAAATGTCGTTGGGGCGTGACGCGCCGCCCAGGCGAAGACAGGGTGCAGCGCCTTTAAGATCCGTTCAGATGGAGTTGGCTCGCCGTATATAGTAGGAGACATGTTTTTTTTAGACTCGAGACCCTGCTTCTGTTCCCTGTTCCCTGTTCCCTGTTCCCCGTTCCCTGTCACGAGACCCGAGACCCGAGACCGCGATCAGTAAAACCTTAATCTAGTTTTTGGCTTCTTGTCTCTCGCTTTGTGGTTCCGATCTTCTTAGCTTCTTTAGCCTCTGAGCTTCTATAGCCTCTCGCTCTTCTCGCTTTGCTGGCCCCGCTCTTCAGGGCTTCTCTAGCCTCTGCCTTTCCGTCTCATGTCCGGCCCTTAGCTTCCGGAGCTGAGTTTAAGCGTCAGCTCGCCGATGCGCTTTCCGTAGTTCAGGCACTCCTTCAACGCCTGTCCGTCGGGGGTTCCGACAGAAACCGGGCCGTAGTGCGCGATCTTCGCGTTCCCCACGACGACCATCCCGTGAATCAGGAGCGCCTCGAGAAGGGAGAGCACCGTCGTCTCGTTTCCGCCGCCGAGCATCCCGGAGGAGGAAAAGGCACCGCCTATCTTTCCGGCGAGCTTCCCGTGGAGCTTAACGCTTTTGTCCAGAAACCCCTTCATCTGCGCCGCCATCGTGCCGTAGTATGTCGGGCTGCCGAGGATTACCGCATCGGTGCCCTCCAGATCCTCAATGTTAGCCTTTTCAACGTCGGCGAGCGTCACGCTGACCTCTGACTCCTCCAGCCCCTTCGCTATCTCCTCGGCCATCCTCTTCGTGTGGCCGGACTTCGAGAAATAGACCACAAGCGCCTTTGGCATATCTCCTCCTTTTTGGGCAAGGCGGGACTATGCGCCTGAAACGCCCTGAAATTCAAGGGGAAACGGGGCAAAAAAACGCCGATTTTTCGGGCAACTTATCAGGCCCATCAGCCGATAATAATA